>JAAZAW010000271.1 GCA_012514125.1 Phycisphaerae bacterium
AAGTCAGCCATACCCCCATGGGCGGACAAATCCTGCGAAATTTCCTTTATGAAATCTGCCGGTGCGAAGGCACCTGGCGTGTCGCCAGTCTGATCGATCAAACCATCGAAGCCGTCCGTAAACAAGTCGGTAACGCTCGCGTGATTTGCGGCCTTTCCGGCGGCGTCGATAGTTCCGTACTCGCCGCCCTTTTGCACAAAGCTGTCGGCAATCAGCTCACCTGTATTTTCGTCGATAACGGTCTGCTGCGTAAAAATGAAGCTGCCCTCGTTGAAGCCACCTTCCGAAATCACTTCCATATCGACCTTCGATGCGTGGATGCATCCGAACGCTTCCTTACCGCGCTTCGGGGAGTTACCGACCCCACACAAAAACGAAAAATCATCGGCAGGGAATTTATCGAGGTCTTCAAACACGAAGCCAAATCGATTCCCGGCGCCCGATTTCTCGCACAAGGCACGCTTTACCCCGACGTCATCGAATCGGGCTGTAGTGTCGGCGGAAAAGCCGCCAGCATCAAACTCCACCACAACGTCGGCGGTCTTCCGGCGGAACTGGGCTTCGAACTGGTCGAACCCTTGCGGGATTTATTTAAAGACGAAGTCCGGGCGGTAGGCGAACATCTGGGTCTGCCCGACGAAATCGTCTGGCGGCATCCCTTCCCCGGTCCCGGGCTGGCGGTACGTATTATTGGCGAAATCACCCCCGCCAGACTTGCGATTCTCCGCGAAGCCGACGATATCTTTATCTCCGAAATCCGGGCGGGCAATCTCTACCGTTCGATTTCACAGGCCTTTGCGGTATTGATCCCTGTCGGCACGGTCGGTGTGATGGGCGACGGCCATACGTACGAATCGATCATCGCCATCCGCGCGGTCGAAACCACCGACTTCATGACCGCCGACTGGACACGTTTGCCGCACGAACTCCTGGCGACCATCGCCAATCGAATCGTCAACGAAGTCCGAGGCGTCAACAGGGTCGTCTACGATATCTCCTCAAAACCGCCCGCGACAATCGAATGGGAATAATCGTCCGACTGACACAAACAGACTTTACCGCCATCTTCTCTTGCCGATAAACTCTGGCAAGAACCATAACTCCTGTTGTATAATAGATCGAAACAGATTGTAAAAAGTTATCGGGAGATATAATCATGTTTAAACATGGATTTGTCACACTCGGCGTTTTGATCCTGTTATGTTGTCCCCAAATCGGTGAGTCGCAAAAGACCAAAGCCCTTGGCGGCAAGGCACAACAGACCATTGTGGAAACCACGCCCGGAAGATTCCGCCGGGGATGGGCCGTTAAAGGCAATGGAAACGAAAGGACCTTCATCGACATCAGCGGCGAAAAAATCGATCTGCCGACCAATGCCACCTACTACAAAATCTCCGACTTTGAAAAAGAATTCACCAAAATGCAGCGGGATGTCCGCGATAAAGAGGGCGATCGGACCTCTGAATATGCCAAACTTTTCGATTGGGGACGCAATCACCAGCTTTACGAAGCGGTCGAACAACTTGCGGAAAAAATCCTCAAACGAAATCCGGCCAATCCGAACCCCGAAGCCCAACTCGCCAAGGAATGGGCCTACCAGCAAATCGAAACGATGAGAAAAACAATGGGAACGGGCGTGGAAACGGAAGAATTCTCTATGGCGGATGTTCAAAAAATCCGTTTTGCGCTTTTAAGCCCCGACGCGTTTGGCGGTGCGAACCCCCAAATCGCCTTCAAACGCAACGCCCTCAAGCGATTTCTCGATGAAATGCAGGAAGCGGGCCAATACCAGACGCGAGAAGAACAACGAGAATTTCTCAAGCTTTCCCCCCTCGAACAAGCCCTGATCATCAAAAAACGGTCCGCCAACAAGTACCAACCCGATATCAATATCGGAAGAGACCCGCGGTTGATCATGGATTTTAAGACAAGGATTCAACCCATTCTCAGCCGATCCTGCGCCCAGCCTAACTGCCATGGGGGTGAAGTCTCCAAACTCAGACTCACCGCAAAATCAACCTCTTTACCCCAAACCTATTATAACTACTATGCCCTGGACACCTTTCGCTCTGCTCAGGGAAATGTCATCGATCATGCCCAGCCTGAAACCGACTCGCTGCTGATCAACTTCCTTTTGCCGCCCAATCTGGCTCCTAAAAAATTAACCCATACGCCCGCCTTTCCGCCGGTCATCAAAACCAAAGAAGACCCTCGATATAAGTCGCTCATCCAATGGCTCAGCGACCAGCCGACTTATGCGATCGATCAACTCATGAGCGAAAAAGGCGTCCCCGTCGAAGAGGATGAGCAAATCTCCACCGACGTTCCGGCGATTGAATCCAAGACCGTCGAACCGTAGATCAAAAATAGGATGAAAAATGCAAATTTTCAAAATTCGGTTGATAAAAGTCAAAAAATAAAGGAAATCACATACCCTTCCGGATAAAGTTTATCAAATAGAACTTGCAAGGAATGTAACCTAACGCTTATGATCTTACGTTTGTATTTTTAAATGTATGGCCAATTTTATAGTGCTTTTCAGAAGGAGTCACAATGGCTGTCAGTTCAAAACGAAATAATGCTGATGAACCCAATCTGTTTACCAGCGAATCCGTCACAATGGGACACCCCGATAAAGTAGCCGATCAGGTCTCCGATGCGATCCTCGACGCGCTGCTCGCCCAGGATAAAAATTCCCGCGTCGCCTGCGAAACGATGTGTAAAAACAGTCTCATCGTCGTGGCCGGGGAAGTCACCACCAAAGCCGTTATCAATATTCCGGAAATCGTTAAAAAAACAATTGCCGAGATTGGCTATACCAGCGCGGATATTGGCCTCGAGGCCAACACCTGTACCGTCGTGGCCTGCCTTGAACGACAGAGTCCCGATATTTCCCAGGGTGTCACCGCCACGAAAGAAAAAGAACAGGGCGCCGGCGATCAGGGTCTGATGTTCGGGTTCGCCTGCAACGAAACTCCGGTACTCATGCCCCTGCCCATCTACCTGTCGCACCGCATTTGCGAGCAACTCTCGAAAGTGCGTCAGAATGGAACCCTTCCTTTTGTGCGTCCGGACGGCAAGGCTCAGGTCACGGTCGAATACAAAGACCGCAAACCCGTCCGTATCGACACCGTCGTCTGCTCGACCCAATATTCCGACGATCCGAAATATGTCAAAGCCGGATTGGTCGATAAGACAGGCGCCATGACCGAAAAAGGCCGTAAAGCCTTGATCGAAAAGGTCATCAAGCCTGTGCTTCCGAAAAATATGATCAAGGGCGATATCAAATTTCATATCAATCCGACCGGACGATTCGTTATCGGCGGTCCGCACGGTGATTGCGGTCTGACCGGAAGAAAGATCATCGTCGATACCTATGGTGGTCGTGGACGGCATGGTGGCGGAGCCTTCAGCGGCAAGGACCCATCCAAGGTTGACCGTTCCGCCTGCTATATGGCCCGTTATATCGCCAAGAACATCGTCGCAGCCGGTCTGGCTGAGGAATGCGAAGTTCAACTGGCTTATGCCATCGGCGTGGCCGATCCGGTCAGTGTGTGTATCGACACCTACGGAACCGGCAAAGTCGATGAGCCCACACTGGTCAAACTGGTTCGCAAGCATTTCCCGCTCAAACCCAGGGGAATTATCGAGCATCTCAAGCTTCTGCGGCCCATTTATACGGAAACGGCCAAAAATGGCCACTTCGGTCATGAAAAGCCGACCTTTACCTGGGAAAAGACCGACAAAGCCAAAATCCTTCGACGGGAAGCAGGCATAAAATAATTTAAATTTACCGCGACTTTGTTTGGCAAAAATCAACTTCGTTGGATATAATACTCAACGATAATCGGATGATCGTCAGGACCATCCGATTAAATAAAATTTCATAGTTCAGGCTACGTACTGAAAAGAACGTTCTGAGACATGATTGGGGACGTGGTGTAATGGGAGCACGTAGCCTTCGCAAGGCTAAAATGGCGGTTCGACTCCGCTCGTCTCCATTCATAAAAAAAGCTCTTCTTTATTTGAAGAGCTTTTTTATTTTTACTCCCGACAACACTGCCAACCAATTATCTATCGCAAAATTACTCCTCGGGCGTTAAAATTAACAAACATTCAAGATTACTGGATGGATTCTGAAATGACACAAGAAGAACGACTCATAAAACTCAATGAATTTTTAAAAGTTAATCCTACAGATACTTTTTCCCTTTTTGCGATGGCGATGGAACTTCGATCACTCAATCGCCAGAACGAGGCGTTGAAATATCTTGATCGAGTACTGGCAGCCGATCCGAATTATGTGCCGGGCTATTTTCAAAAAGCTGAAATTCTGATAGAATTGGCTCGTCCGCAGGAAGCTCGACGGGTACTCCTTGACGGAATTCCCAAAGCGGTGGAAGCTGGCCAGTTTCACATTCGTGACCGAATGCAAGAAAATATAAATAAATTAAAATGATTTTCTATTAACTCTTCTTCCGAATAACAAAAAAATTTCAATCGCCTTGAGGGCTTCTTTATTTATTCTGAGAATTCTTTCATGAAGGAGTGGACGAACTTATATCATCATGTTAGAATATTATCATTGATACGCTTTTTATTTAACACTGCGGGCCGATTGGCCCCGATTGAAATGGCAAATGTGCTTTAGGGTTTTTATCCAGAACGGTCGATATGCACCACGTCCGGGTGGACGATCAACTCACCCTGTCGACTTGATGGATAAGCGAGAAGTTAATCATGCCTGACAAACGGCACTTTCTTATCTCGCAAAACATAAGGATCTTTGTATTGTGATTATCGCGATAACATCGTATGACCTCGAAATTACGGAGCAGAACTGCCTTCAGAGCCGGGCCGTCACCTGAACGACGGGCATACCGGATTTTACGCCCATAATGTGAGGTGATCGATTTTATCGACACTTATCCTGATAACAAAGACGACAGCGCCTACAGCATCGTTTTGTTTGTCCGATGTTGCCATTCCCCTCGGGGTTCGTGAACCCGCCAGTACGTATTTTAGACTTTTATGAATGTGAGGAATATGTAATGATACTGGCATTAACCTGTAACCCTGTGGTTTTGATTGCTGCAGCTTTGATCGGTCTGATCGGCGGCGCAGCGGCTATGCGTTCCTTTCGCCTGATCAAAGATCGGAAAAACCGCGAGCAGCTTGAACAGCAAGCCGACTCGATCATCAAAAACGCCCAACTCGAAGCGGAAAAAATCAGACAGAAAGGGGAACTCGACGCCAAGGCACAATATGTCCGGCGAAGTGAACAATTCGAAAAAGAAGCCATTGAAACCCGAAATGAATTTCGTGAAACGGAACGGCGACTGGCCAAACGTGAAGATAATAT
>JAAZAW010000272.1 GCA_012514125.1 Phycisphaerae bacterium
CGGCGGATTTGCCGATAGAGGAACTCGGCGGCAAGACCGTTCTTGAAGCAGCCAACCTGAACAATATCGACTCGCTGGCACGGCGAGGCCGGGTGGGGATGGTGCATAACGTCCCGGAGGGCTATCCGCCGGGGTCGGATGTGGCGATCATGTCGCTGCTGGGATACGATCCGAAGAAATATTACACCGGCAGAGCGCCCATCGAAGCGGCGGCCAAGGGAATCAAACTGACCGATTCGCAGATTGTTTTCCGGTGCAACCTGGTGACGATTATCGACGGGATCATGTCGGATTTTTCCGCCGGTCATATCGGTACGGGCGAGGCACACAAGTTGATTGCATTTCTGAACGAACAGCTTTCGCAACTGGGCGTTACGTTTTATCCGGGCGTCTCCTATCGCCACCTGATGGTCACCGAACCGGCGGAGAAGTTTAAAAATTTGCAGACCACTCCACCCCACGATATTAGCGATCAGGAGGTGGGGGATTATTTGCCCAGAGGCGGCAAGGGAAGCGATTTCGTTCGGAAGCTGATGGAAAAATCACAGGAAATTCTGCCGGAGCACGAGGTGAATCATGTCCGGCGTGATTTAGGTGAAAACCAAGCCACCAGCATCTGGCTTTGGGGGCAAGGCCAGAAACCCATAATGGATCGTTTCAGCCAATTGTATGGCTTGAAGGGCGCCGCCGTCACCGCAGTGGATTTGGTTCGCGGACTGGCGAAACTGATCGGATGGCAGGTGCTGGAGGTTGAAAACGCCACGGGGTGGGTGGATACGAACTATCACGGCAAGGCCCAGGCGGCATGCAAGGCGCTGGATGAGGTGGATATCGTCGTCGTTCACGTTGAAGGCCCGGATGAATCGGGGCATAACGGCGACGTAAAGAATAAGATTTACGCGCTCGAGCAGATCGATCGTCTGGTCGTGCCGACCGTACTGGAAAAACTCCAGACTTTCGACGAATGGCGGATGATGGTCCTGCCGGATCATCCGACGCCGATTTCGTTAAAAACTCACACCGATAGTCCGGTGCCGTTTGTCATGGCAGGAACCGACATCAGCCACAACGGCGCGGATCGTTTCACCGAACACCAGGCGGAAAACACCGGTATGGAAGTCGATATCGGCTGGCAGTTGATGGAATATTTTTTGCGGGGATAATTTTCTTGCCGATTGAACTAGCTGAAAAAAATATGAACATGCCTGCACATTTAATACGCTTTTGATTTAGTCGTGTCGTAGCATTACAAATATCAAAATTTCGGTCGCCCAGGAAAGTCGAAGCGACAGGGTGGAGCAATCAAAAGACCCTTCGACTTTCCTCAGAGTCCGAAACTACGACACGTTTAAATCAAAGGCGTATAAGTTATATTTTTGTAGAATAAACTCTTAATCTACGGTATTATGAGACGTGCTGGTCAAAGGGAACGTTTTGTATAATTAGTCACAAACATTCAAAGAATTATGTAAATTTAAATTGACTACATGATAGAGCCAAAAGTTTAGCTTTAACTAAACTTAAAACTTGACATTTGGTTTAGGTATATATAAACTTAAATGAATGATTATGCCGATAACATCATTGTAGCAAGAGGAACTTGGGGTACTGTCACCTGTGCCATATGCTCCAACGGCTCAGTACCTTCAAAAGAATTTCTTGATAGTCTGAAAACTAATAAGAACGCAAATAATAATCATGTAAAATTGCTGGTATTATTCAATAAAATTGTTTCAACAGGCAAACTATTTAATAGAGAGCAATTTAAGCATGTAGAGAATAAAATTTATGAATTCAAACAATATCAGATACGAATGGGGTGTTTTCAAGTTAAGAATAGTTGGGTATTAACCCATGGTTTTATTAAGAAACAGGATCGCTGGCCTAAAAGGGAATTAGATCGCGCAGAACGTATTATGCGAGAACATTTATCTAGGGGGAAATAAATAATGAAAATGAAAGGGATGACAATGGGAGAAACGTTAATCGAACAGTGGATATTGACTCCTGAAGAGAAAAAATTATTTGCCGAAGAAGAATTGATTTTAGAATGCACAGAACTTATTTGTAAATTAATGGAAGAAAAACAATTAAGTAGGTCTCAGCTTGCACAAAAACTCGGCAAGTCTAAAGGGCATATTACTCAACTCCTTGATGGAAGGAGAAATATGGAATTGAGAACTATTGCAGATATATTCTTTGCTATGGATTCTAAAATAGAACTCAAGGCTAAATCTCTGACCTCAAACGAAGAGGAAATTAATGAAATTGCTGAACGGGTAGAAACTGAAAACGTCATTTGCACTTATACCATTAAACAAATTGTCAAAAAAGAGCCGAAATCCTCCTTGAGAAACTTGATTCCACAAGAAACAACAAAAATGGCAGGATAAACAATGGCAAAGATTTCAAAACCCAAAAGTAAAAAAACAGAAAAAAACTTAGGTGCAGAAGTTTCTCGCCGTATAGAAATTAAAGATATTCGATTGATCAACTGTAAGTGCGAACAACTTCCCAATCCCGATAGAAATAATCTGAGAGTAGATATTTCCTACGAGGTTAATACGAAAGTTGACAAGGGCAAGAACACAATTTTAGTTTTTCCAAAATTTACATTAAAAGCCCTATCGCAAGAAGGGAAAGAGGAAAAATCGCTAATTTTTATTGAAGCCATGTTTTTGGCTATTTATGCAGTGAAAAACTTAGACGGTCTCACGGATGCTCATTTTGATGAATTCGGGAAAATGAACGGAGTGTATAATACATGGCCATATTGGCGAGAATTTGTCCAGAATATTATCTCACGAATGGGACTTCCAAGGTTGATTTTGCCTGCTTTCCGTTTAGGATCATCTAAAACTCCCGCAGAAGAAAAAAAACGCAAATTAATATAGTGACTTGGCAATAATATCATAGTAACTATATTACCAAACACCTATCCGAATTCCTATTTGTGTGACAGGTTCGGCTAAAAGCCCTTTATGGATAACACCCCCTTCCAACCCGATCAGCTATTACTTGACCGGGCCTGAAGTGAAACATATAATCGCTTGTTACGTTGAATAAAGTGAACAAGGGAAAACGCGATATGAAAGTCACGATTAATGGCGAACCGACGGACCTGCCGGAGGGCGCCACTATTTTACAAATGCTGGAATGCCTGAAGTTGACCACTGGGCGTGTAGCCGTCGAGGTCAACCGGGAGATTATTACACGCAGCCGGCATGAGACAACAACATTGAACCCGGGCGACACCGTTGAGATCGTCACCCTGGTCGGAGGTGGTTAAAAATTGTCTGAAAAAGATTTACTGGCCGAGGATATTCTTCAAATCGGGCCGTTTAAATTCCGAAATCGACTTTTTGTCGGTACAGGTAAATATGCGACCTTTGAATTGATGCAGCAGGCGCTCGAAGAAAGCGGTTGTGAGGTAGTAACCGTCGCGGTTCGCCGTGAACGATTGCTCGATAAACAAAACCGGAACATTCTGGATTTTCTGGATACAAAAAAATACACATTACTGCCGAACACCGCAGGATGTTTTTCGGCGGACGACGCCATTCGTGTTGCGAGGCTTGGCCGGGAACTGCTGGGGATCGACTGGGTAAAACTTGAAGTTCTCGGCGATACCCAAACGCTGCTGCCGGACCCGTTCGGCACGCTTGAAGCGACGGAAGTTCTGGTGAAGGAAGGTTTCACCGTTTTGACATACACGAATGACGATCCGATCCTGGCGAAGAAACTTGCCCAGGCGGGCGCCGCCGCGGTCATGCCTGCCGGCGCCCCCATCGGTTCGGGGCAGGGAATTCTGAACGCGAACAATATTCGGATCATTCTCGAGCAGGCCACAACCCCGATCATCGTCGATGCGGGGGTCGGAACGGCCAGCGACGTTGCTATTGCGATGGAACTCGGCGCCCAGGGTGTCTTGCTCAATACCGGAATTGCGGGCGCTCAGGACCCGATCAAAATGGCCCGGGCGATGAAACTTGCGGTGGACGCGGGCAGGCTGGCGTATCTGTCGGGTCGAATTGCGAAGAAACTCTATGCGACGGCGTCGTCGCCGATGGAAGGTCGCATCGATCTGAAGGTTCAGAAAGCCTAGTTCACCGAATTGACAACAATCGATCACGATGGCGGGAATTTGAATGACTAGACGGACGCGAAATTTTATTTGTCTGTGGATCATCTTCCTTGGACTGGCGAACTTCGTCAGTTATACCATTGCCTACGGCTATATCGGAGGCGATGCGAAAAATGGAGAAATTCGCGACGGTCAATATTTTGTTCGCGGTCATTTTATTCATTTCCGCCAGCACCCGAACGGCAATGAAACGGAAGTTTCTCGCGGTGTATGGATATACAGCTATATCCATTCGATCACAATTCCTCCAACCGTCGCCGCGATGATCATCAGTACCCTGCTGCTGGCAAGGCCTCACATTATCGCAACGATGCGTGAAGGGGTCATCGGCGGGCAGACCCTGATCACGATTTTCATGACGGTGGTTATCCTGTTTGTCGGCGTGATCACCATCTGGTTCATTCTGGACTTTATCACTAATTTAGCCTCGGCGGAATGATGATAAATCTTTCGGCTGTCGGAGAAAGCACACATTCATGTTCTCAGCAATCGAGTGGCTGGGGCCTGACGGGCCTTTGTCGCAAAGACTTACGAATTATGAATACCGGCCTGAGCAAGTGGAGATGGCGCAGGCGGTCGCCGGCGCCTTGAACACCAACAAACATCTTATCGTCGAAGCCGGAACAGGACTGGGTAAAACGATCGGATACCTGCTGCCCGCGGCTTACCATGTCGTCCGGAACCATCAGCGTCTGGTCGTGAGCACTTACACGATCAACCTCCAACAGCAGATTATTGAAAAAGATTTGCCTTTGATCAACGCGATCTTACCTTATGAGTTTTCCGCCGTTCTCGTCAAAGGCCGATCCAATTATCTGTGTCTTCGCCGACTCGCCCGGGCGATCGACAAGCAGCAATCGTTGTTTATCGACCCCAGCCTGGGAAACATTTTCGAAAAACTCCGCGCTTGGGCTAAAGAAAATCCCGACGCCACCGTTTCCGAGATCGACCAGAAAATCCCCGGCTGGGTCTGGAACCAGGTATCGAGTGAACAGGGCAATTGCCTGGGCAAACGATGCGTATTTTTCCATCGTTGTCCCTTCTGGCGGTCGCGACGGCGAATGCTCAACGCCAATATCCTTGTGGTGAATCACGCCCTGCTTTTTTCCGAACTTTCAGCCCATAAAGACGGTGTTTCGCTTCTGGGCAAATATGACAATGTCATTATCGACGAGGCCCACAATATCGAAAATGTCGCCAGCGAACATTTCGGTATTGTCATCAATGAAACTCAGGTATATCGCATCCTTGGCGAGTTATACAACACCAGGCATCAGAAAGGATTACTCGTTGCGATGGATGCACAAAGCGCCGTCAAGTCAACCGAGCAAGCCACACTGGCAGCCAGGGATTTTTTTCAACGGATCAACGATTACTACCAGCCTCAACGCAATAACGACCAGATCATCGGCCCCTTGCGAGAACAAAACACACTGACACCGGCGTTGAAAAATTTGTCGAACGAACTTCGCGAAATGCGAATTTCCCTGACGGACGAAGACGACCGATTTGAAATCAACAATTTCAAGGAACGTCTTTTGGGCCTGGCGTCTGAGATCGAAGACTTTGTGACACAATCAAGACCCGAGCACACCTACTGGCTTGAAACTTCCGGAAATGGATACGCAAGCGATACAAAACGAACGGTGACGTTGCGAGCCTCACCGATTTCCATCGGCCCGAGCCTTCGCGAGACACTTTTCGATCGTCTGAAATCTGTCGTGCTTACCAGTGCCACACTCAGCGTAGGCGGAGAAGAAGGATTTGAATATCTGGCGAAACGCTGGGGACTCGAAGACTACGAACATCGACAACTGCCTTCCCCTTTCGACTATGAAAAACAGGTCACACTCTATGTCGAAGCGTCCCTGCCCGAACCTACCGCCGGCGATCGGTTCGTCGTCGATGCCTGTGGTGCGATCAAAAAATATCTCCTGCAGACACAGGGCCATGCGTTCATCCTCTTTACCAGTTTCAACATGATGCAGCAGTTTATCCAGAGCCTCAAACTATTTTTCGACGAACAGGATTGGCCCATGCTCGTTCAGGAGTCACGCGACAACCAGGCGGGCAGTCAGCGATATAAACTTCTTGAGCAATTCAAAAATTCGCCCCATGCGGTTCTTTTCGGTACGGATAGTTTCTGGCAAGGTGTTGACGTGGTGGGGGCGGCGCTTTCGAATGTGATTATTGTCCGTTTGCCCTTCGCCGTTCCCGACCGGCCGCTCATCAAGGCTCGGATCGACCAGATCAAATCTCAGGGCGGTAATCCCTTTATGGAATACCAACTGCCTGAAGCTATTCTGAAATTCAAGCAAGGATTTGGCCGACTCATCCGCAGTCGATCGGACACGGGCATCGTTGTCGTGCTCGATCCGAGAATCGTCACAAAATATTACGGCAAACGCTTTATTAACGCCCTGCCGAAAGTTAATATGGTTATCAAATAATTTTTCGGAGTCTCTTGTGAACGCAGCGATACTTTCAACCGGTGATGAACTTATCATCGGAAAGACACTCGACACCAACGCCTATTGGCTGATCAATCAGCTTACGAACCTCAATGTAAACGTCGTCTGTCAGATCGACGTCGGTGATGTGAAATCTGAAATTCGTTGGGGGCTTGAATCGGCCATTTCACACGCGGAATTGGTGGTCATGACCGGAGGCCTGGGGCCTACGGATGACGATTTGACACGTTTTGTCCTTGCGGAAATGCTTGGTGTCGAGCTTCTCCTTCACGAACCTTCCCTGCGGCAGATCGAAAATTTCTTCGCTGCGCGAAATCGCCCCATGAACGAACGAAATCGAGTCCAGGCGATGATCCCCCAGGGCGCGGAGGTGCTCGACAACCCGAACGGCACGGCGCCGGGCATTAAAGTCTCCATCGGGCAATGCGCCATTTTTTGTTTACCCGGTGTGCCCAGAGAGATGAAGGGAATGTTTGATCTGTATGTCAAACCCTGGGTTCTCGAACGAACGCCGCAGACCCACTTTTTCCGGAAACTTCACTGTATCGGGATAGGGGAATCCGATCTCGTCCACAAAATCGACGATCTGGTCCGGGAACATCGCAGCAAGGTCATTTTCGGAACGACCGCGAACGAAGGCATTATCTCGATCGGTCTGGCGGGAAAAGATAAATCCGCACTCGACGCTCTGGAACGTGCCATTCAATTACGGCTTGGAAATATCATCTTCGGTTGCGACGATCAAACGTTACCCGAATGCGTCGGCGCTTTACTCCGACAGCGCAGACAGACATTGGCGACCGCGGAATCCTGCACAGGCGGACTCCTGGGAAAGATTCTTACCGATCCCCCCGGAGCAAGCGATTACTATCTCGGCGGATTTGTTTGCTACTCTAACACCCTGAAGCACAATCTCCTTTCGGTCCCGGAAGAATTACTGATAACTCACGGAGCCGTCAGCGATCCGGCCGCCCAAGCCATGGCCCGGGGCGCCCTGATGAAAACCAATGCGGACTGGGCACTTTCCGTTACAGGCATCGCCGGTCCAACCGGCGAAACCGCGGAAAAACCGGTAGGTTTGGTTTACATCGGTCTTGCCGGTAAAAATGGCACGCAGCAGGTCAGAGAATTTCGTTTCGGCTCCCCCGGCAGAGAGGTGGTCCGGTTTCGTGCGGCGATCTCGGCTCTGGATATGCTCCGACACGCGATGAGTGATTAACGCTCCATTTTTCATAGATCGAACCAACATTCCAATAATACGCTTTTGACTTGTTCACCGGTTGCAAACTCTGCCTGCTTGCCGAAGGGCTAAATCCGAAAGGTGAAAAGTCCATATCATCCATTAAATTTTCCATAGAAGAAAATGCCCCTTTTGTCGCCGATGAATTACAATACAGGATAGAAACCCTTTAGATCAGAAAGAGAGTGCAATATGTTAAAACCGATTAGTGTTCAGCTTTATTCAATTCGTGAGACGGCAGCGAAAGATTTCCCCGCGGCATTAAAACGAATTGCCGACATCGGATTTTATGGTGTCGAATTCGCCGGATTGCATGGCCAATCTCCAAAAGAACTGGCGAAGGTGCTCAAGGACCTTGGACTTAAAGCCTCAAGCAGTTTTGACGGTGTTCCGACACCGGAGAATGTTTCCGCGATAGTCGATCAGGCGAAAGAACTGGGATATGATGTCATTGAGGCGGGATTTGGAGCCGGTGACATGAAGACGCTCGATGAAGTCAAAGCCTGTGCGGAAAAACTGGCGGTAGGATTGGAACTGATCAAACCTCATGGGTTGACACTGGTGATGCATAATCACTGGTGGGAGTTTACGCAGATTTTCGATGGAAAATATGCGTGGGAAATTATGATGGAGTCGGTGCCGGAACTGATGAGTGAACTGGATATTTATTGGGTAACCCGCGGCCATGCGGACGGCGTGGAAATTTTAAAGCGATGGGGAAAACGGGTGCCGATGCTCCACGTAAAAGACGGCGATCTTAACGAACAGGGCGATAAATATCTGCCGTTGGGAGAAGGAAAAGTTCCGCTCAAGAAAATAATCGAAGCTGCGGATGAAGCAACGGTACGATATCTGGTCATCGAAATCGACGAAAGCGAAATCGACATGTTCGACGCCCTGCAAAGAAGTTTCAATTGGCTGGTGAATAATAAACTGGGTTATGGGCGCTAGGAGACGTTGGAAACGAGAAATCTTACGGTTTAAAACATAAAGGAAAATATCATGTATCGAATCGGACAGGAAGAAATTGCCGAAGTATCAAAAGTCATTCTGTCAAAACAACTTTTTCGAGTAGGCGATCCGAATGCGGGACATTTGCAGGAAGCGGATCGGTTTGAGCAGGAATGGGCTCAGAAGATCGGTACGAAATATGCACTGATCATGTGCGGCGGCGGAACGGCGGCGCTGGTTTGTTCGCTGGCGGGAATGGGAATCGGACCGGGCGATGAAGTGATCGTTCCGGCGTATACCTGGATGGCCACAGCGACCTCGGTGCTGACGGTCGGAGCGATTCCGGTACTGGCGGAAGTGGATGAAACGCTGGGATTGGACCCGGACGATCTGGAACGAAAAATCAGTCCGGCAACCAAGGCGGTGATTCCGGTGCATATGATGGGAAGACCCGCGAATATGGAGCGGATTATGGCTGTAGCGAAAAAACACGGCATCAAGGTGCTCGAAGATTCGTGCCAGATGGTCGGTGGAAGTTATAAGGGTAAGCGAACCGGCAGTTGGGGTGACGCCGGAGCCTTCAGCTTTAATTATTACAAAATCATCTCCAGTGGCGGCGAAGGCGGAGCCATGGTGACCAGCGACAGGGAGATTTTTGAGCGAGCTTTTGTCTATCATGATTCCGGAGCGGCTTTTCGACCCAAAGCCAGTGAATTAAACGAACCAATTTTTGTCGCCCAGCAATATCGAGCCGATGAGGTCATGGCGGCCATTGCACGAATTCAGATGCAGCGGCTCGATGGAATTATCGCAGATTTGCGAAAAGTACGTAAAGCCGTCGAAACGGGATTGGCGACAATTCCCGGACTTAAACGGACTCCCAATAACGATATCGAAGGCGATTGCGGCGTAGTATCCGGATTGCAGTTCGAAAATGAAAAACAGGCAAGGGCCTTTATTGCCGCGTCGGGCGTGGGCGGATATCTTGGCATCGACCACGGCAAGCATGTATATACAAACTGGGAACCGCTGATCGCCAAGCGCAGCATGCATCATCCCGATATGAACCCGTTCAATTTCCCGAAAAATAAAGGATTGAGAGCGAATTACACAGCGGATGTTTGTCCGAAGACACTTGAGTTGCTACGGCGAACATTCTTCATCACGATCAACCCTGACGCAACGGAACAGGAAATTGAAACGTTGGTGGCAAAATGTCAGAATGGCGCAAAAGCGTTGTAAAAAAAGATAAAAGAGGGCAGGCTTAAACACCCTGCCCTTCTTGTTAAGTAAGGAATATTTCACAATGAACGAAGCAAAGGTGACGATACCGACGATCATCGATATCAACTGCATGATCGGTTATTGGCCGAACCAGAAATTGCGGTTTCACGATACTGCCGGTTTGCTGGCCGCGATGGAGAGTTATCGGATTTCGCAATGTGTGGCGTATCATTCGTATGCTCATATCAATTTGTGCCAGGGTAATGATTTGATACGTCAAATCGCGGCGAAATCTTCGGAAAAAATCAAGGCATGTTATGTGCTTCGATCAAATCTCGATAGCGCCGAACTTCCCGATGCACCGGGACTCATGAAACAACTTCGCGAACAAAAACCTGTCGCGATAAAGTTGTTCCCCAATATGCACCGATATCTTGCGGATGAATTTTATTGCAGCGAGCTATTTGATGTGCTCAATGAACTGAAATTACCGGTGATGTTTGATTGCGATCAGAAACCATCCTATGACAGATTGCCGGCATTGGCAAAAAACTATCCGGAAATCCCGTTCATTCTGCTGCGTCAGAACCTCAATGAATCCCGATATACATTACCCTTACTGAAAAAAACCAAAAACATCTTCTTCGATACCAGCATCATGATCGACACCGGTCTGATAGATGAAATCGTCAACAAGTACGGCAGCGAACGCCTGCTCTTCGGCAGTGCCATGCCGTTTTACGTCCCGTCAGGTGGGTTAACCATGATTTTTTATGCTCGTATCAAAGACAGTGACAAGCAAAATATTTTATCGTCTAATTGGCTCGGCCTCGAAAGGGGAATAGCATGGAAATAAGGGAACAGGCTTTTGCCGGTCAGCCCATCAGTGTACCGGTCATCGATGCGCATACACATATTCTGGGATATGGTCATCTCGGATGGTACCAGTCGTTTACATCAAACGACGATATCGTTGCCATGATGGATTGTTTGGGAATCGACTGTATTGTGACGGCCCCGCATTCACTGATAATGGGTGATATGGATTTGACGAATGAAGAGTCCGCCAAAGCAGCCAAAGAATTTCCAGGCCGAATTTACGGATATATCTGCGTTCGTCCGCAACAAGGCCTCGAAGCCATTCGAACGACTATTGAAAAATATTCAAAAAATCCCGCCTTCATTGGTTTCAAATTTCTAGCGGGATATCATGGCCCGTTGGGTGTGCCGGAATATGATTATGCCCTGGATTTTGCTGCCGAAACAGGCTGCCCGGTCCTTTCGCATTTGTGGGGTAACGATCCGACATTAACGGATGTCGAACGTGCCATAAAACAAAGACCAGAGTTGAAACTGATAATAGCCCATCAAGGCGGCGGGTCGCGTGAAACCACCGATGCCTATGTGAAACTAATGAAACAATACCCTAACCTGTATATGGAAATTTGCGGCTCGCTCTATAATCAATATTCCATGGAAGAAATCGTCGAGCTGGCCGGAGAAGATCGGGTGATTTTTGGTTCAGACCAGATCAATCTCGATCCGCGATTCGATTTTGGCCGAGTGGTGCTTTCGACACTTTCAGATGAGATCAAGAAAAAGATTCTGGCCCAAAACTTCCTGAAACTGCTGGATGGGTCCAAACTTGGAAAGATCGTGTTAAAAAATCACCAAAAGAGAAATTAAAAAATCCGGATTCCACGATCAAAAACAAAATATTCCTTTTAAAAGTCCATGCGATGCGTTGGATTTTCCATGTAGAAATTTTTCTCTTCCGAAGGAATGCATTATAAAATAAAATCGTTTATCAATTGTGTTTAACCATTATATGACAATAGGGAGGTTTGAGAATGGCTGGAGAATTTCGATTTTCGTTCGGACCCTGGAATATTCACGAAGGCGCAGATCCGTTTGGTCCTACAGTACGCAAACCGGTCGAGTTTGCAAAAAAACTGGGCCTGTATAAAAAACTCGGATTCGATGCGGTGCAGTTTCATGACGACGACGCCGTGCCCGACATGAATGAACTTTCGCCTCAGCAGATTATTGACAAAGCGACCGCGTTGAAAAAATTGCTCGACGATCAGGGACTGACGGCGGAATTTGTAGCCCCCAGACTGTGGGAAGACCCGCGAACAATCGACGGCGGCTACACCTCCAACGATGCCACCTGCCGAAAATATGCGATCGAGCGAAGTCTGCGAACAGTAGATATCGCCAAAGCACTCGGAACGGATTTGATCGTCCTTTGGCTCAGCCGCGAAGGAACATACATCCGCGAATCCAAAGATTCAAAAGTAGCGGTCGATCGCATCGTCGAAGCCATCGACACAATGCTCAAGTATGATCCGAAAATTCGCGTCTGCATCGAACCCAAACCCAATGAACCGATGGACCATACCTATATTCCAACCACAGGCCATGCGATCGCGCTGGGCTTGCTCTGTTGCGATGCCAAACGTGTAGGCGTGAATATCGAAAGTGCCCATGCAATCCTGGCGGGACTCGACCCCTCCGACGAAATGGGGTTCGCACTGGCCCATGACAAACTCTGGACCGTCCACCTGAACGATCAAAACGGACTCAAATTCGATCAGGACAAAACTTTTGGCGCCGTCGATCTGCGCCGGGCGTTCAATCAGGTCCGCATCCTGGATAAATATAATTACGGCAAACGCGGTGAATGGGTAGGCCTGGACGTCAAAGCGATGCGAACACAAAAAGACGACGTAGCCGAAAAACACCTGTCGAACAGCAGGACGATTTTCATGAAACTGTTGGAAATCAGCCGAAGCCTGGATGAAAAAACAATGGCTCAAATGATCGCCAACCGCGATTATGAAGAACTCGAGCTTTATATTGTCACAAAACTGCTGGGCCGATAACCCCCTCCGTCAAAAACAACAGAGCCATCGAACATATCGACGTTCGATGGCTCTATTTTGCGCATAAATAGAAAAAAACTGGCCTGCTAGGAATCGAACGGGGCAACGTAAATGCTTGTAAAACCAATGACTTACAGATTTCAGAAAATCCAAGTGGCACAGAATCCGGCACAGTTTCGACTGATTCGACGGAAGAATCAAATAAACCGACAGTAGAATTTATATTGTCCCTTGTCAAAAAGCTGACACCTGCCCAGCGAGAGGAATTGCTGAGGCGGCTGGAAACTTGAGTGTTTTATTAATCGGTTTACCACGATACGCAAAGCAGTGGTGGGAGTTAGGATGTCTTAATTTGTAGACATGATGTAAGTGGCTATGACAAATAGAGATAACATTCGAGTATGATCTGTTATTACGTGGATTTACCGACCGCTGAGGGGAAATTGACGGGGGTATCGGCCCCGAATGAATCTCCACTTATATCTGGTTGGGGTACGCTTGTCGGGCAAATTTTTTGAAATTGCCCATTGTTGGCCAAAATAAATCCACTTCCTTGACTCATTAAAGAGAACATGATAGTCTGATTTCATGCCACAGTGCAGGGTTGGAGTTAAAGGGTTTGTTTCAATAATTTCTATGGGGACGGAGTAGCTATGATGTCTCCGAAACAG
>JAAZAW010000273.1 GCA_012514125.1 Phycisphaerae bacterium
GCCCACTTTAACGCGATCGGCGATTTGCGAGGCGCGGGCAACGCCATGTTTACGGGAAAGACAATAAATCGCTTCAAGGTAATCTTCCAGCGATGCGCTAAGCCTGGCCTTAGGGGCCGAAGGTGTGAATGTCAGTTTTTTTTCCGCTGCAACGCTCATTTTTTGATATTTTATAAATTAAGCCTATGGTATTGTTTCCTGTATAAAATATAGTTCACCTCGTCGAACTTTTCAAGAACAATTTAAATTAAAATGATGTATTTGTCTGGAAAAGTCTTTTATCCACTTTTGATTGAACCGTGTCGTCGCATAAAAAGACCAAATTTTCGGTCGCTGAGCCTGTGGTCCCTGAGCTTGTCGAATGGGTCGAAGCGACATGGCGCAAGCAAGTAGATGCCCCTTCGACTTTTCTCAGGGTCCGAAACGACGACACGTTTAAATCAAAGGCGTATTATACTAATTCCATTTACTTCGTGCGCGGGGGCTAATGTCACGATATCCCGATTTCGAAGCTCATACTGCCTGAAATAGTTTATTGACATTAAAGTACCGCGCATTCAATAAATCAATTCCGTATTACTCCTCGCCGACGATTTGAAACCCCAGGCCGGTGAGCTTGCGTTTCAGACTTTCGCCTGCGGGGGACGAAAATTCGATTTTTGTGTTATAAAATTCCCTGCGAATCGGGTAGTGCTTTCGCAGTTGATCGAAAAATTTTCCCTGACGATCGGTCGGCTCGGCCAGAAGTTCCCTCAAGCGCCGGTCATCGGCTTCGAGATCATAGACTTTGACGACGGCCCGGCGAAGGAGCGTCTGTTCATCGGTTTCTGCCGGGTCGATTGTCATCAACGGCACGGGCGGCGCGGGCATGATCGTTTTGGGGTTCCAGGTGGGTTCGACACCCAGAAAACGGCATAGAGCCTGATAAATCATTTCCGTACCGTTGACCTTGCCGTCAAAGCTGTAGCCTGCGATGTGCGGAGAAGCCAGGTCTACCAGCGAGAGCAGTTCCGGATCGATGTTCGGCTCGTTTTCCCAGACGTCGAGCACAGCGCCCGCGAGGCGCTTTTCCTTGAGCGCTTGTTTCAGTGCCCCCCCATCGACGACCGAACCGCGAGAGCTGTTGAACAAAAAGGCGGTTGGTTTAAGTCGGCGGAGCATGGCTTCATTGATCAGGTGATGAGTCGGACACTCACCGCTGAGTGTCAAGGGAGTATGCAGCGTCAGAAAATCGACGTCGCCGATGACCTCGTCCAGATCGACATAATCGGATGAGCCGATAAGAGTTTTAAGAGGCGGATCATTTTTCAGGACGTTCATTCCCAGCACGGAACATTTATGGGCAACTTTCGAGCCGACATTCCCGACCCCGACGACACCGATAGTTTTACCCGCGATGTGGAACCCTTTTCGGTCGGCGAGTGTCAAAAGAGCCGCGGTGATATATTCGGCGACAGAGTTTGAATTGCTGCCGGCGGCGTTGGAAAAGGCAATGCCTGCCTTTTTGAGATAATCCTCATCCACATGATCCGTGCCGATGGTCGCGGTGGCGACAAACTTTACACGCGTGCCTCCGAGCAACGCTTCGTTCACGCGCGTGACGGAACGAACCAGCAGGACGTCTGCGTCCTTGAGCAGGGCACTGGTCATCGATCTGCCTGGAACCAGCTCAGTTCGGCCCAGCGGTTCAAAGGCTTCCCGGACATAAGGAATATTTTCATCGGCA
>JAAZAW010000274.1 GCA_012514125.1 Phycisphaerae bacterium
AGGAGAAATTGTCATGTAAAAGAAAAATTTGCCATATCAAATTTCATCCATTCAGGTTCCTCCAAAGGCAGGGTGGTTTTTCCGAAACCCACCATTAGGCTCACCCGCCAACCCTCGTCCCCGCCTCACCGCAATGCGCAGACAGACACAACGAACGAATTCCATCATGAATCAATAAAAACATATTGATTTGCATCCGGACGACGATTATTCTGGAATCGTTAAAAAACAATGGTTTTCTTAAAACCGATGCAGCGTAAAATTCTTTCTTACGAGTTATTACACAAACAACTGGAGATCATAAAAATGGCCAAAAAGACTGTCGCGGATATCGATCCGAAAGGAAAGCGGGTTCTGATGCGCGTCGATTTCAATGTGCCCATCGCCGACGGTAAAGTCGGAGACGACAAACGAATCGTCGCTGCCATCCCAACCATCAAAAACATCATCGAACGGGGCGGCAAGCTGATCCTCATGAGCCACCTCGGACGCCCCAAAGGCAGCCCGTCACCCGAATTCTCGCTTAAACCTGCTGCCGACCGCCTGGGCGAACTGCTGGAAAAACCCGTAAAATTCGTCGACGACGCCATGGGCGACAAGGTTAAAACCGCCGTGAACAGCCTGAACGACGGCGATGTCCTGGTCCTCGAAAATATGCGGTTCTACAAACAGGAAGAAGCCAACGACGAAACGTTCAGCAAACAACTTGCAGCCTTGGGCGATATCTACGTCAACGATGCCTTCGGAACCGCCCACCGATGCCATGCCTCGACCCACGGCGTCGCGCGATTCATCACCGGCCCCAAAGTCGTCGGTTTCCTCATCGAAAAAGAACTCAAATATCTCGATGACGCCCTGAACAACCCAACGCGTCCCTTCGTCGCCATTCTCGGCGGCGCCAAGGTCAGCGACAAAATCGAAGTCATCAAAAATCTGCTCTCCAAGGTCGATAAACTCCTCATCGGCGGTGCCATGGCCTACACCTTCATGAAGGCCCAGGGCAAACCCACCGGCAATTCGCTCGTCGAAGCCGACAAAGTCGATCTTGCCAAAGACCTGATCAAGATCGGAGGCGACAAACTTGTCCTGCCCCTCGATACCATTTGCGGCAAAGAATTTAAAGAAGACACTCCAACCATGACCGCCGAAGGAAATATCCCCGATGGTTGGGAAGGCTTCGACATTGGTCCAAAAACCGTCGAACTCTTCAAAAATCTCGTCGTCAACGCCAAAACCATCGTCTGGAACGGTCCGCTCGGCGTCTTTGAAATGAAACCCTTTGCCAACGGAACCTTTAGCCTCGCCCAAACCATCGCCGACGCGACCGCCAAAGGCGCCGTCAGTGTCATCGGCGGCGGCGACAGCGCCTCTGCCATCAAAAAAGCAGGACTCAACAAAGCCATGACCCACATCTCCACAGGCGGCGGCGCAAGCCTCGAATTCATGGAAGGAAAAGGGTTTGAAACTCTCGATATTCTCGATAACAAATAATTCAAATAAACGACCAGAAAACCTCTGACCGTGTTATTGATAAAAAAGCAAGGCCGGAAGACACCGGCCTCGCTTTCTTTTTAACGCTTCCAAACTTTTAGACTCTTCCAAACTCTCCAACTTCTCAATCGACACTCTTCAACTCATACTTCCGATTTCCCATCGAAAGTTTCTCGCATTCTTCAATCTGAATATACGGATTCTTCCCATGAATCTGCTCAAACAAATGCCCCGTTCCGCTCCGCTTAAGCGGCGAAGGCAGCGATCCTTCAATAAAATCGCCCGCCTTGATCAAATCGATCGACGCCGTTTCCACCGCCACAATATCATCACCCGCCACAATCCCAATATCCGGCACCAGCGACGGTGTCGTAAATCCCCAACAATCGCAAAAAGGTGTGATCTGAAGCAATGCCGTCACAAACATCACCCGTTCCGGCTCAAACGTCCTCAACACTTCCCGCGTCGTCAACGCCATGCCCGTCTGAAAATATCGATACCCTTCCTGATCGATGGTAATCGCCTTGTTCGGACATGCCAGCACACAGTGCATGCAATACTTGCACGCGTGATCGTTGATCGAAATTTTCCCATCTTCAAACGTAATCGCATCGTTCGGACAATTATCCCGGCAAAGCAAACACCCCGTGCACTTCGAAGCGTCCCATTCAAACGTCGAATTCATCAACCGGTGAATCTTCCCCCGCGTCGAACCGTTCACACACCCCATCGCCAGATTTTTAATCGCGCCACCGAAACCGCTGCATCCATGCCCCTTGCCGTGCGACAAAACAATCATCGCATCCGCATCCACAATCGTACCCGCCAGGTCCACCGTATCGAGTTGCCTGAAATTCACCTGCTTTGTATAAACATAAGTATCGTCCAGCCCCGATACCGGCAAAATCGGCGCACCGAGCACTTCCTGCGTATAGCCTCGCTCCCGCGCACTTTCCACCGAATAGGCGCTATCGGTCAAAAAAGGTTTCCCCCCCGCCTCGATCACCGCCTTGACCACACGCCCGACCAGAAACGGGTGAATCGTCGAATAACCCACTCCCCCGCCCAGGTGCATCTTGATCGCCACACGTTTATCTTTAAATCGTTTTTCAAATTCCCATTGCCCCAACATCCGATCCAGCAAAACCGGAAGTGTCGCATCCCCCCGAAGTTCCACCGGCCGAGCCGAGGCGAAAGTTACTGTAGACGTCATACCAAATTCCTCTTGAAAATAATTGCCAACGACTATTTTTTCTCTAGTGAATCTTTTATCTCAAAATTATACCCAATGCAAAGATTTTGATTGGAAAGAAATCCCCATATCCGCTCAAGGAGAAAATTGTCAAATCGCTTGAACCTTTTTATAATTCTCACTTTCGCGGCAATGACAAAGAAGATAGATTCAGGTGATTATCTTGACTTTTACCGCCCACAAGATAAAGTTTAACAAATCTTTGATCATTTGAATGAAACCCTATCGGCGGTATGAAAGTCTCCATATCATTCGATATAAATGAGACTTGTCTTTCAGAGGAATAGGCATTGGCGAATATTTGCATAATTCAAGGCCCGGATAAAGGGCAAACGGTGGAAATTCCGCCCTCAGGCTGCATCATCGGCCGAGGCGCAGACACCATCCAACTCCACGATACGACGATCTCACGATCGCACGCCCGCATCATGCCTCAAAACGACCGTTATTATATCCAGGATATGGAAAGCGCCAACGGCACGTATGTCAACGGCGCCCGCATCGGAAAATATCTCCAGCTTAAACATGGCGACCGGATTCGCGTCGGAAAAACCCTCCTGGTTTTCAGCGAAGACCAGACCTTCGAACTCCCTCTGGACGAAACCGAATACGGCGACCTGATCGACATCGACGAACAGGGCAACCTTGTCGATTCCTCGATCATGGCAGCCATCCCCTCCGACCGCGAAAGCCTCATGGCCCCGGTCGAACCCAAACAAGCCAACCAGCACCTGCGCGTTCTCTACGATATGGTTTCCACCATCGGTTCGATCTTCAACGTCGAACAATTGCTCTATCAGGTCATGGAATTGATCTTCCGCGAGTTACCCGTGGACCGCGGTTTTATGCTGCTGCGAAATGAAACCACCGGAAAATTCGAGCCCGTGGTCGTCAAATATCGCACCGAAAAACCCGGACGCATCACCACGTCCAACACGATCATCAAGCACATCCTGAGCAAACGCGAAGGTGTCTTGTGCACCAACGCCATGACCGACAAACGCTTCAACAAAGGCGACAGCGTTCAAGGCTATGGCCTGCGATCCGTCATTTGCGTGCCGATTATCGCCCGTGACAAAATTCTCGGTATTATTCATATCGACAGTTCGATCTCAAACACTTCTTACACGCAAGAACAACTCCACCTGATCAGCGCCATCGGCTACCAGACAGGTCTGGCCGTTCAGAACGTCCAACTTTATCTCGAAAGCGTTCGAGTCGAACGACTCGCCGCCACCGGCCAAACCGTCGCCGCTATGTCGCATTACATCAAAAATATCCTCCAGGGCCTCCAGGGCGGAGCCGATACCGTCGAATTGGGTCTGCGTTCAAACAATCTTAAAATCGCAGAAACAGGCTGGATCATCGTCAACCGAAATCTCGACAAAATTCAACACCTGATGCTCAACATGCTCGCCTTCAGTAAGGAACGCAAACCCCGGCTTGAACTCATGCAGATCAATTCCATCGTCAACGATGTCCTGGACCTGACACGCAAACGCGCCGACGACCGCGGCGTGATGCTCATCACCGACCTGGGCGACCGCATGCCGGCCATCCCCGTCGATCAGGACGGCATCCACCAGGTGATCCTCAATATCGTTAACAATGCCATCGAAGCGGTCCCCGCCAATGCCGGCGCGGTGACGCTCAGAACGGATTTCAATGAAAGCACTCAGGAAGCCGTCATCACCATCGGTGATAACGGTCCGGGTATTTCCGAAGAGGAAGTGGAAAAAATCTTCGAACTGTTCCACTCAACAAAAGGGCATGGCGGAACAGGCTTGGGACTCGCGGTAGCCAAAAAAATTGTGGCTGAACACAACGGCGATCTCGATGTCGTCTCGCACTCGGGCGAAGGAACGCTCTTCACCGTGCGCATCCCTGCCGAGCAACCTAAAACAAAAAACATTACAAAAATCCCCGGCGTGGAAGACACCCAGTAGGATAAAACGGGACCCACCCTCTTTCTTCTCTTCCCAAAGCCTAAGGCCCGAAAGCCCAAAGCCCGCCTCTCCTATATCCGATCATCCGGCGTCGTATGTCGCGTAATCCGAATCGCCCGATTACCCCGAAACTGCCCCAGCCGTCCCGCAAATTTGTTTCGTCCTTCCACCTGAACCAGCAACTCATTTTTGGCGGGTTTTTCAGTCTGAATAATATCCCCGACCTGCAATCCCATCAGCTGTCCCATCGAAATCGTCGTCTCCGCCAGAAACGCCCGTAAATTCACCGTCGCCGTCTTGAGATTCCCCGCGATCCTTTGACCGTGATTGACCGACGATTCTTTTTTACGATACGACAACCAGCTCTGCGTCGCCAGCTTATCCAGCACCGGTTCGATCGACGTAAACGGCACACAAATACTCATCGTACCCGATCGCCCCGAAAGTTTTAACTCGAACATGATCACCACGACCACCTCGTTCGGTGCCACCACCTGGACCAGGTGCGGGTTCGACTCGCTTTGCGTCAGATCGAATCCCGTCACTCCCAAACTCAGCCAGGAGTCGGTCAATAATTTCAACGCCCGATCGATAATTCGCTGCACCAACCGTTGTTCGATGGTCGTCAAGGGCCTCTGCGGAATGAAAACATCTTCGCTGGCCCCTCCAAGCAGACGGTCGATGATCGGAAAAATGATCATCGGACTCATTTCCAGACAGATCGACCCGTCCCAGGGTTTGACGCTCAGCAGATTAAAGCACGTCGGATTCGGCAGCGAATGGATAAACTCACTGAAAGTCAATTGCTCGGTGTCAATGATCTTGACTTCGACAATGGAACGCAAAAAAGCCGATAGCGTCGCCCCAAAATTGCGGGCAAAGGCTTCATGGATGCCTTCCAACGCCCGCATCTGGTCCTTGCTCACCTGTTCGGGGCGCTTGAAATCGTAAATCGTGATGTCCTTGCGCACCGGAGCAACTGCCGACGCTGAACCCTCTTGCTCTGTGGATTCAGGGGAAGTTTCAGGCTCACTGACCGCCGCCAGAAGCGCGTCTATCTCAGATTGTTCAAGAACGTCCGCCATAGTCTCTCAAGCTGATAAAAAAACAAAGATATTTTATGTATGAATGCCTTTATATTATCGGACATCGCCCGACAAAACTTAAAACCTTCGTCATTTTGCCCTCAAATCTCTGATCTGTCTATGATAAACCCTCCGTCTTCCACAATTTCCACAACATGACAGCCGGTCCGCCGCGAAATCAGTTCCCATCGCTGACGGGAAGTCCGATCAAACCACCCGCCAAGCACAATTTCCTTAATATCAGCATGAAAGATCAACGCTTCCATCGCCTCGCCCGCCGTCGCCCATCCGGGCACAATCAGTGTCTTTACTCGCAACTGCGGATAATTCCGGATGATCAATCGACAACTCATCGGAGTGAGCACCGGCGCCACCAGCACCTTCGAACCCTGATGTTCCACCAGTACCGCCGCGCTCGGCGTCATTGCATCAGGTTGACCCGGTGACCCGTCAAATTTCGGCATGTAAATCATTGTCAGACTCACGCCTTCCATTTCAACGGCTGTTCCTTCTCTCACAGCCAGCCGATGAAACACCGGGTCGTCCATCAATCGAGCCGCAGGTTCATAGCCCGGCGAGAACCGCTTGACCAGTTCAGGAATCATTACCGTCGTATTGGGGAAAGCATCAATGAGCTGCCATAAATCATTGTAATATCTCTGGTCCGGCGAAGTCAGCATGACAAATGCCGGTTTGGCCAGATAGGTATAGACAATTTGCGAGATCAATTTCGTCGCCTGCCCTGTCTGCGAAGCGCCAAAATCAATCATCGCTAATCCTTTGCCGGTATTGATCACCACGCTTTGCCCCTGCCCGGGACCTGAAACGTATAGCCAGGGTGAAGTGCTTCGAGAATTTATCATCCAGGACGATAAATATAGGGTAATGATCAATAATGCCCCGATGAATTGATATTTGAGTTTAGGCGTAAAAATCACGATCAAAAACGCCAGGACCAGAAACCACGGCGGCGAAGCCACTGTCAAGGCTGAGCCGGGAATTTTACCCAGCAGGATCGCCAGAGTGGACAGCATGGTGGCGGTGTAATCCGTCACAACACTGATGATCGGCGTGAGGATCGGGACAGCCATGGCGATGACCAGTTGAGCAAATCCCGCCAGGGTCAGGAGTGTCGCGGCAGGATATAATAACACCGATGAAACAGGCCCTATGAGGCTCAGCAGATTGAAATGATACATCACCAGCGGCGTAGCGGCCAGACTTGCCGCCAGCGATGCGGCAAAAAGTTGTTTTGTTTGTGCTTCCAGTGTTGTTGCGATTTCCCACCCCGTGCCGATTCTTCGTTCGGAAGAATTCCGATTAAAAAGAGTAAACGCGCCAAGGGCCGAGTAGATGGGGTTGGAGAAGCGGATGAGGCCTAGTGTCGCGATAAAGGATAATTGAAAGCCCGGTTGAAAAAGCTGATTGGGATTAATCAGGAGAATGATTCCTGCCGACAACGCCAGGGCGTTGAGGGTGTCGCTGCGTCGATTTTTCAGCCAGCCTACGCAAACCGTCAGGATCATGATCAGCGCTCGGGTGACCGAAGGACGAAAGTCGGTCACGATGCCGTAAAAGGCGACGCATCCGATGATTAAGTAAATTGTGGTGTTACGTTTCAATCCGAGTAATTCCCCGATGAACCAGATTCCCATCGCCAGCACCGCCAGGTTGAACCCGCTGACCGCCAGGAAGTGGGTGGCTCCGATTCGGGTCATGGCGCGATTGAATTCGTTTTCGACAAAATTCTGTTTGCCGAGAATGACGGCGCTGAGCAGGTCGTCGGTGTAAGGCCCCGTGGGCGATTCGTTTCCAAGCAACAGCCCGCGGGACCATTCCTGAATGCGATGAAAAATCGCCGGCCGGGAATAAGCATCGATGGATTCTGTGACGATCGAGTCGGCGCTGCCGAGGGACATGCGGGCGAAAATCTGGTTGTGTGTGTAATAAGTGAACGTTTTCAAACAGGGGAGTTTGGATTGACGGGTTTTGATCGACGAAAGTTTGCCGGTCAGGTGGACGTTCATTCCGGGCTTATAGCTGTCGTGCATTCCCGGGAGGGAGATTTCCACCAGCCCCGTGATGGGGACGGTTTTTCCCACAGCTTTGAGGCGATGAGCCTGGAGTAAAAATCGCGTGCGAAAATTGGGTGAAGATTGATACGGAAAGGTTCGTTTGGGTTGATTGATGCTTGAGGGAGAGACGATCGTGCCGAAAAGCTCGACATGCGAGAGAACTTCAAGACCGGGGATTTGAAGATAATTGCGAATATGGTTTGGGGGTAATTGATGGTTCGTTTTATAGAAGTGGATGGCTCCTGTCGTCACCGCGAGGAGTAACAGCAATAAAGTGGAGGCGAGAGGACGATTTTGCCAATAGAAAAAACCTATGGTTGAAATAACGGCGATTGTCAAAGTAAGCCCGAACATCGGCGGTAAGAATTCAGCGATTGCGATGCCGGCGATAAGCCCCAACACCGGCAGAAGGCAAGGTGAAAGTTCCGGAGATTTTTTTGGATTATTGGAGATGTTTTTTATTACATTCAAAAGACAGCCTGCCTGAGAACCGATATTAAAACAATTATTTATGTTGTTTTGATATTACATAAATCTTGATTACTTATTTTATGAAATTTATAATCAGAACTCAATTTGAAATTTGGGAACAGATTTTTAGGAGACATTTATGAAAGAAACGCTGGCGGACAAAATCGCTTCGAAAAAAGCGATCGTTGGAATTATAGGACTTGGTTATGTCGGGTTGCCGCTGATGCGCGAATATTGTCGCGGGGGATTGAAAGTTGTCGGATTTGATGTCGATTCGGAAAAAGTGAAAAAGCTCAATGCCGGCAAGAGCTACATTCAGCATATTCCTTCTTCTTTGATTAAAGAATATGTTTCCAACAAACAATTCCGGGCAACCACGGACATGAAGGAGCTTCGGAAAGTGGATGCGATTATTATTTGCGTGCCCACGCCGCTGACCAAGACTCGCGACCCTGATATGAAATACATTGTCGGTACGGCCGAGGCGATTTCGCCGAATCTTCAGAAGGGTCAACTTGTCGTTCTTGAAAGCACCACTTATCCGGGCACGACGCGTGAAGTGGTCAAGCCTATTCTTGAACGTTCCGGTCTCAAGGCGGGTAAGGATTTTTATCTGGCTTTTTCGCCGGAGCGCGAGGACCCCGGTCGGAAAGATTTTTCTACGGGAACGATTCCGAAAGTGGTCGGCGCCGACGATCCGGTCAGCCGGGATTATGCCTGTAAACTCTATAGTTCCGCCGTCAAGACGGTTGTGGCGGTTTCGAGCACGGATGTGGCGGAGTCTGCCAAGCTGCTGGAGAATATTTACCGTTGCGTCAATATCGCGATGGTGAATGAACTTAAAATGCTTTTCGACCGAATGGGGATCGACGTATGGGAAGTGATTAACGCCGCGAAAACCAAGCCTTTTGGGTTTCAGGCGTTTTATCCGGGTCCGGGTCTTGGCGGCCATTGCATTCCCATCGATCCGTTTTATCTGACGTGGATGGCGCGTGAATTTGAGACGGCTACACGGTTTATCGAATTGGCGGGCGAGATTAACACGGGCATGCCGAACTATGTCGTGACGCGGACGATGGAAGCCCTCAACGAGAAAGGCAAGTCGCTCAAGGGTTCGAAAGTTTTGGTGCTGGGACTTGCTTATAAGAAGGATGTGGACGACCTGCGGGAATCGCCGTCGGTGATTCTTGTCGAGATGCTCAAGAAGCACGGCGCGAAAGTCGATTACAACGATCCACACATCGCCAAGACTCCCAAGCAGCGCGAGCACGATTTGAGGATGACGTCCAAGCCGCTGTCACCGAAGATGCTGGCCGGCTATGACGCGGTGCTGATCGCGACGGATCACAGCGCCTACGATTACAACATGATTGTGAAGAACGCCAAGTTGGTGATCGATACACGTAACGCCACTGCCAACGTTAAACAGGGTAGAAACAAGATCGTCAAGGCGTAGGCGGACACAGGCTATAGGCTATGGGCGACAGGCTGCGGGAAGAAAAGAAAACGCGGCTTGACGCACTTTGTAAAAGAAAAAAACAGGGACGACTTTATGTTGAGTCGTCCCTGTTTTTGTATGTGAATACTTCTCTACCACTGATAGCGAACGGTGTATTCGATGGTTCTGGTTTCATCGGGATTGAGGCTGACGTCGAAGCGAATTGTTCTGCTGTCGAGTTTTTGGTATTTTTCCGACGATTCCCGAATCTGCCAGTTCGAGCCGCGATAGAGTTTTTCGATGACCAGAATTGTTACCGGTTCGGACTTGTGATTTTTCAATTCGATTTCAAACGTTTCTTCGATTTGACTTTGACTGATCCGATTGAAATTTGTCTGTGTGCGCTTGCCTACAAGGTCGAAGGCGTCACCGATGTAAAGCAACACTCGCTCATCGACACTGGTGGCGGGGACTTTGTCTTCGCCGACAAATTCCAGGCTTTGGTCTTTATCGCGTTTGAAAATTCTGGCCAATCCCGGCGGCAGGGCAACACCGAGGTTTCGATCGCCGCGATTTTCGATGGCGAGGATCACGTTGACTTTGGTGTTTTCCTCCAGACCGAAACGTGGATCGATATATTTCTGGAAAGGAATAAACCGTGTTTTTGAACCGTCATAAAGATAAAATTTTTCCACCGGCACATCACGGGCCTGGATCAATTTGATCTGCTTGACCTGACCGGCGTTGACGTTTGTTTTTTCAGGCAGGCGATAGAGATGATATTCGCCGAAAGTCTCAGCGGTTTCCTCGCCTCGCTGTGTGCCTGGAGCGAGGGGACTTAGCGAGCGGAAATAATCGATGCCGAAGGAAGGCGGCAGTTGAGGGCGATATTGCCAATCGGGATATTCCTGTTTCTGGGGTTTATTGGGCGAGCCTGCGATCAATGTGACGGCTGCGTTTTCGAAGCTTGTCCCGCTGTTGTTGGTAAGGGTTACCCAGCCGTCGAGATTGAGTGTTTTTTCATCTTCCGCGAGTACGGCGTTATAATTCATCGCCCACTTGATTTGTTTCGCAAGATAATCGAGTTGAATCGTTTGCTTTCCACCTTCGGGCGAGTATATTTGCCAGACGAGTGTCGGTCGTGTCAGCAGGCCTTCGGGCAGTTCGGTGAGTTTTACACCGGCGACCTGATCAGCGATGAGGATTTGGATACCGTTCGTTGTTTTGAGAATGATCGTGTCGTCATTGGCCTGCAAGAGCGTTCCTTCGATGACCTCGTTGTTTTGGGTAAGGACACTGACGGAATGGTCGATATATTTACCGAGCAGCTTTGGGCCTTCAACCAGATCGAACTGAAAATTCTGTTCGACAATACGAGCTTCGGGATCGTCCTTTGAAGTAAATCGAACCGACGTCGGATCGATGGTCGCCGCTACATCCGTAAAACGAAATTCCGTCACACCGCCGTCAAGGTCCAGTGTTCGCTGATCTTTCACCAGGGCGAAATCATCATGATAAACCGAAAGCGATACCTCTCGCTGTCCAGACGCCGCCGTTGTCGTCACAATCATCATCAAACATGCGATTATTTTTTTCATGGGTCAACTCCTTTGTGTTTTACCAGCTATACCGTGTGTAACGAACACGAAATTGAACGTCCCGTTCGCTATTGGCGGGAACCGTCAGGGGAAATTCCACCGTCTGGAAATCGATTTTTTTGAATTCGATGTTATTGTCTTCGATGGTCCAATTCGCCTGTCCCATCAGTCGATCACGCACCACTACCGGCGCATCGACCTGTTTATGATTTCGGATGCGAATGCGAATATCCATCGTGAATTCATTATCGTTGACACGATCCTGTGAAAGGATTTTTTTGGCACCGACGATATCGAACGTTTCACCGAGGGTCACACGCACTTTTTCATCTTTGGGTGTATGTTCGATTGTCTCCTGGCCTGTCAGATGGTCTGCCTCTTGCGAATCGCGTTGATAAACACGCATCTGTCCTTTGGGCAGCGGAATACCGAGTTGATTTTCTTTTTTATTCTCAAAAGCCGCAACGAATTTGAGATTTTGAAATTGTTCTTCGCCAAATTCGGATTGATTTTCGCGAAACATCCACGGCTGAGTCTGCGGCGGCTCGAAGACATACTCCGTCGAGTACGCCACATCGCGAACATTGAACAATTCAATCTGTTTGGTTTCATTATTGCGAAGCGTGGTTGTTCTGCTCAGGTCGTAAAGATGATATTCGGCGAAGGCCCTTTCCTCAAAACCCGCGGGAGGAGCGGCTTTGCCCGCCAGCGCCACCCCTCGGCTCATTTCCATGGTGTCCATCATCGCTTCTTCTCTAACCTTGTGGACTTCACCGGCGACAAGTTTGAGCTTCGCATCCGGATAGGTCGCGCCGCTGGTGTTGTTGATCGTGACCCAGCAGTTGATATCCATCATCTCCGATTCGGGTCTAATCAGTACATTGTAGTTCGCCATCCAGTTAAAGCCCGATGTCTGATAGGCAATTTCGATATTATTTTTCCCCGCGTTGGGATTCGTCACCTGCCACAGAAGCGTCGGTCGAAGCAGCAATCCTTTCGGCAATTGAGACAGGTGAATTTGTGAAAGCGGGTTGTCTTTGCCGCCCTGGATGACTTTGACGCCGTCGTCGGATTTGAG
>JAAZAW010000275.1 GCA_012514125.1 Phycisphaerae bacterium
TGAGCTACATCGGCGAAGTACATTGTAAATACTTTATTTCGGCAATCCGTTTCATAACCGTCTATGAACCATGAAAATCAGTTTTTAGACACGCTGAGGCGTTATGAAACCACTTGCGATAACTATTTGAACGACGATTTTTTAGAACGTCGTCAAAATATACCCAAATAACCACTGCGGCCTTGCGAATACTTATGTGAAAAGTTATTCAGAAGGTGCCTGACAGTTGAAACTTGTATTTACACCTTATTTAGTTTTTAAATCGATCGTGTCGATGCCTGAAACCTATCGCTAATTTCCTGTTTCAGAAATAGACATTATATTACTCACACCTGGTCAAAGAGACAAGGATGTATTGTCATTTAATTCAAAAAAATCGCTGGTTTTACCTGGGAAATTCATTTCGGTATTCCCGCGATCCGCTTAAACGGCTTCGATTTCTTTGATCTTGGCATCAAGCAGATCATCCACCTTCTTTTCATAATCTTTCGTCAGGTCTTGAATCTGCTCCTTGGCTTTCTTGGCGTCATCCTCCGGCAGCAAGCCTTCCTTTTCTTCGGCGTCCACCTTCTTGTTGGCATCGCGACGAGCGTTGCGGACAACCAGTTTCGCTTGTTCACCAAGTTGCTTAACCTTCTGCGCAAGCTGTTTGCGACGCTCACCCGAAAGAGCGGGAATCGTCAGTCGAATAATCCGGCCGTCGGACATCGGTGTAATGCCAAGGTCCGAAGCCTGAATCGCACGGTCGATTTCTTTGATGGCGGAGACATCGAACGGTTTAATCACGATCAAATTCGCTTCAGGCGTCGAAAGCTGAGCCATCGCCCGAAGATCGGTCTTCGTGCCGAAATAATCGACTTTGATATGTTCGACCAGCGCCGTGCTGGCACGACCGGTGCGGATACCCCGCAACTCATTTTTCAGATATTCGGTGCCGTTGCTCATGACCTCTTCGGCTGAAAATAATATCTCATCAACTGGCATGAAATAACTCCTCGTAATATGAAATCCATTTACGTCTTAGCAATCGCCGATAATACTGCTGGGAATCTCGCCGTCAAAAATGCGTGAGAGGTGATCCAGATCGTTGAAATCAAAAATCACGATCGGAATATTCGATTCCTGGCAAATTCGCGCCGCGGTCAGATCGATCACTCCCAGGCGGCTATTAATATACTCGTCATACGAAATAACATCAATCCTTTTCGCATCCGGATTTTTCTTTGGATCGGCGGTATAAACACCGTCAACCTTGGTGGCCTTTAAAATGGCGTCGGCTCCAAGCTCTGCCGCCCGAATGGCTGCGCATGTGTCGGTCGTCACATAGGGGCTTCCCGTCCCGCCGGCCAAAATCACAATTTTGCCCGCATCGAGATATTCTCTGGCGGTACCCACCTTATAGGCATCGACAAAATGGCCCACATTAAACGCGGAAACAACGTTCGCAGGCTGTCCCAGAGCGTTTAAAACTTCCGACAAAGCCAAACCGTTGATCGTGGTCGCGATCATGCCCATCTGATGCGCGGCAAACGTGCGAACCAGTTTGCTTCCGGAAAGATTCGCCCCGCGAAGAATATTACCACCGCCGACGACCACCGCGACTTGTAACCCGATTTTCGCCGCATTGATAATTTTGCGAGCCAGATTCTCCATGTGCGTTTGATCGAGCCCCTTGCCGCCGACACCGCTCAGGCTCTCGCCCGTGACCTTCAGGACGATTCGTTTGAGACCCTTGAACTTGTCGACGACGTTTTCATCACTCGTTGTTTTTTTGATGCTCATGGAAATTAGCGTTCCTATTTTACAACACCCGGGCGTAGGTTTGGAAAAACCACCCGACAAAGAATTCATGCCGGAAACCTTGCTGTGAATTTAGACAATGGGCGGCCTTGTTCGAAGCCGCCCATCGTTTATATTCTGATCATTTTAAACGGTTAGCACGTTTTGCCGGTGCCGCCGACTTCATACCGCAAGAATTTCTTGACACCGATCGGTTTGCCTACCGCTTTGGCGACTTCGTCGATCACTTGTTTGACCGTTTTCTTGTCGTCTTTGACGAACGGCTGTTCGAGCAGGACGATTTCGTTGAACCATTTGTTTATTTTGCCCTGCGTCATTTTCTCGATGATATTCTCCGGCTTGCCCGCGGACTGCTGGGCCACCTGAGCCTTGATCACCTCGGTTTCTTGCAATACGAGTTCCGGTGGAACCTGGCTTCGATCGATCGCCGTCGGATTCACCGCGGTAATATGCATGCACAGGTCCTTGGCCAATTGAACCACCTGCGGATCATTGCGAACCGAATCGTCCACATCCATCTGAATCAACACCGCCACCTGACCGTTATGATGCTCATAACTGGCAATCAAACCACCGCAAAGCTTGTCGAACTGACGAAGTTGCATGTTCTCGCGAAGCTTGTTAATCGCATTATTGAACAGGTCCTGAACCGTCACGGATGAATCGAACGACAACGGTTGTGCAATCAATTCTTCCGCACTCCCGGGCAAGGTCTCAAGACCGCAAACATGCTGGGCGATTTTCTTGCACATATCAATGAAAATTTCATTATTCGCAACCGGGGCCGTCTCGCATAATGCCTGAACAATACCACCGCAACAACCGCACTCACTAATATATGAAGCTACACGACCTTCAGCGGTTTCACGACCCGCTTTTTTCGCAGCGGCCATTGCGCCCGACTTCCGTAAGGCCTCTTCCGCCTTTTCAATATCGCCATTCGCTTCGGTCAGCGCCTTTTTGCAATCCATCATCGGCAACTGTGTCCGTTCGCGAAGTTCTTTTACCAAACTTGCAGTAATTTCTGCCATTATTTCCTCAACTCCTTAACTTTACTTTAATTCTATACTGAATACTAATTCCTATTGTCCCGCTTCCGGAGCCGACTCCTGTTCAGCACTTGGTGGGACAACAGATTCGACAGCCACTTCGCTATCGTTGATTTCAGCGACAGGGGCTTCCGGCTGCGCAGCAACACCAGACCGAGGCTGTTGCTGTGCCTGCTGTGGAGGCCGTCGCCGCGGGCGTTGCCGAGTGGGCTGAGGCTCTTCAGCCAGTTCAGGCTGGTGAGCCGGCATGTCTTCGGGACGAGCGTTAAAACCTTCGACCACGGCATCGGCCAGTTCGCGAAGAACGGCATCGATCGCCCTCATTGAATCGTCGTTTCCGGGAATGGCGATATCCGCCACGTCGGGATCGCCTTCGGTATCGATCAGGCAGATCGTCGGGATTTTGAGCTTTCGTGCTTCTTTAATGGCGATATGCTCATAACCGGGATCGATTACGACCATTACCGCAGGAAGACGAGTCATCTTGCGGATGCCGTCGAGATTGCGTTTCATTTTTTTGCGTTCTCGCTGAAGCATGGCGATCATTTTTTTGCTGTAGTTGCCGATTTCACCCGTTTCTTCCAGGCGTTCAAGTTCTTCCAGCCGAGCCAAGCGTGAACGGATGGTGCGAAAATTGGTCAGGGTTCCCCCCAGCCAACGTTCACTGACATAGTGCATATTGCACCGCGTGGCATGAGCTTCAATGGCGTTATGTGCCTGTCGTTTCGTACCGACAAACAGCACATCCCCACCCTCAGCCACGACTCGGGTAAGATATTTTTTCGACCTGAGGATTCCCTTGAGGGTTTCCTTGATGTCGAGAATATGGATCATGTTTCGTTTTCCGAAGATGAATGGTTTCATCTTCGGGTTCCATCTGCTGACCCGGTGCCCAAAATGAATCCCGGAATCCAGAAGCTCACGTACTAGTTCTGAAGCCAAGCCTGATCTCCTTCACATTAACATTATAAAACCAATCAATTCATTGATAATTCTGCAAACTGCTGAAACTATAAACTTACCATCTATTGCGCTAAGCTGTCAAGACGTAATTAACCAATTTTTATTTGCTTTTAAAGCTTTCCAAAGATACATTTTAGGCTTATATTAGTTCGAATGGCAAGGGCAATATCCCTTAGTTCTGTTTTTGTTCGAATTTTTTATGTATTTTATGTTCAATACAGGAGACTTTGAAATGGCAGTAACAATGTATTATGAAAAGGATGCCGATCTGGGATTTCTCAAGGGAAAGACGGTCGGCGTTGTCGGTTATGGTTCCCAGGGCCACGCTCACAGCCAAAATCTGCGGGATAGCGGAGTCAACGTGATAGTGTCTGAACTTCCGGACACCGACAATTACAAACTGGCGGTGGAAAACGGCTTTAAGCCCCTGACCGCGGGCGAACTGACCAAGCAGGCGGATTTGATCGTCATCACCCTTCCTGATGAAGTTCAGCCTATTGTTTACAAAAACGAAATCAAGCCGAACCTCACCGCCGGCAAGACACTGGGATTTTGCCACGGATTCAACATCCACTTCGGTCAGATCGTTCCGCCGAAAGACGTCGATGTTATTATGATCGCCCCGAAGGGACCGGGACACCTGGTTCGCAGCGAATATCAAAAAGGCGCTGGCGTGCCGAACCTGATCGCCATCTATCAGGACGCGACAGGCAATGCCAAGAAAATGGGCCTTGCCTGGGCAGCCGGTATCGGTGGCACCCGTGCGGGCGTTTTTGAAACCACTTTCGCCATTGAAACCGAAACCGACCTCTTCGGCGAACAAGCAGTCCTCTGCGGCGGCGTTACCGCTTTGGTCAAAGCCGGTTTTGAAACCCTTCTTGAGGCAGGTTATCCAGCCGAAATCTGCTACTTCGAATGTATGCACGAACTGAAACTGATTGTTGACCTCTTCTATCAGGGCGGCATCAATTACATGCGTTACAGCGTTTCGAATACCGCTGAATACGGCGATCTGACTCGCGGTCCGCGTATCATCACCGAACAGACCAAGGCTGAGATGAAAAAGATTCTCGCCGAAATCGTCAATGGCGAATTCGCTCGCGAATGGCTGCTGGAAAACCAGGTTGGCCGACCGACCTTCAACGCTTTGTACAAGAAAGATCACGATCATCCACTAGAAGTCACCGGCAAGAAGCTGCGTAAGATGATGAAGTGGATCGATGCGAAGGAAATGTAAGATCAAACAAAGACATTTGAAAATTGAAACTGATTGTTTCAAGGGCACGGTTTTAATCGCCGTGCCCTTTTTTATGTCAATCGGTTTGACAGCGTCGATTGGAGATCAAAAAGAATCGATCCTGAGTTAAGGTAAAACTCCTGGCCGATTATCTTTTCTTTCCTTTCCGATCGAACGGCGTACCTTTTTTCACCCGGCTTATCACATCCATGGTCTGAACGGCTTGTTCCAGGGCTATAGGGAAATTTTTTCCATTGCGAATACTTTCATAAAGAAATCCCCAGATACTTTCTGCCGTCACTTTCGGTTTGGGCGAAACGGAAATTTCCTTTTCGATCCATTTAAGGGTTTCCGGCGTTCCAAAAGAACCGGCCTTTGGTGTCCCGCGATTGGCCTGCTTTTTTATCAGCTTTTGCTTAGGGTCAAGATAGCGTATCTTTAATGTCGATTCATTTTCGCTGATGAGCGTTCCTCTGGTCCCATAAACCGTATACACCGGGCTGTTGATCGCCACCCCGCCACTGATTTCAATATCAATAATTCGGCCACTTTCGCCCTTGAGAATAATCTTCACATGATCTTCGGCATCGCCGACGGCGGCAATACGCTTAAGATCGCTCCAGAGACCTGTCAATTTGCCGTCGATAAACTGCAAGCCATGATCGATGATATGCGGTCCCCAGTTCAGAAGCTGACCGCCGCCGCAATCTATGAGGGTTTGCCAGTCATCGCGACGTTGATAATTGTGCCGGCAGAGTTTAATTTCGTAGACATCGCCGAGGATGCCGGAATCGATAATCTGTTTGATATGGTTGAATGCCGGCTCAAATCGACGATTGTGACGGATGTAAAGTTTGCCTTTCGCCTTTTTTGACAACTCCAGAAGTTTTTTGGCTTCGGTATAATTCATACAGATCGGTTTTTCAAGAAAGACGTCCTTACCGGCCTTGAGGGCTTTGACGGTAAACTCAAAATGCTGTGTGGATCGATTGGCGATATCCACCAGTTCGACGTCAGGGTCCGCCAGTAGTTGATCGAAATCGGCATGAATTTTAACGTCCGGACATTTTTCCTTCATTTTGTCACAAAAATCCTGTTCCGGATCGCACGCCGCAACCACCTTGAATTGTTTTTTATACTTTTCAAGCTCCGGAAGATGCATTCCCATGCCCGCACGGCCAAGTCCAACAAGACCGATCCTGACGGCACCTTTGTTGTTTTTCGTTTTCATGATTTTTTCCCTTTTTATTATTTATATCCAAGTGTTGACAGGTACCTGTAGGTTTTTTCCGCCAGTTCAAGCGGATTATCGCTATAGCAATCGTCCTGTTCATACATGGCGTATTCAACCCCACCTTCCGTCGCCGCCTGGAGAATTTCCGGCCAGTCGAGATTACCGTTGCCGATCCAGTCAAAATAGAAATTTCGCTGGGAATCGACTCTCATTTCCTTGATGTGAAGAATCGGCATCCGCCCTGCCATTTTTTTGACCCATTTCAACGGAGAGGCCCCCCCTGCCTGAACCCAGTAGGTATCGATTTCCGCCTTGAGATCGTCCGGCGAAGCCTTTTCATACAGATGCTCAAGCCAGGGTTTGCCTTCATATCGGACGAATTCATGACTATGATTGTGATAGGAAAAATCCATGCCTTCCTTCCGAAGTCGTTCGGCAACCGGAGCCAGTTCTTCCAGAAAATATCCGATACCCGCTATGCCGCGATAAACCTCGTCAAACAGTCCGCCGATCGCAGGATGCTTACATCGATAAAGTTTATGCTCTTCGATCACCGCGTCCAAATCTTCCATAAAACGATCCCAACTCATGTGCGTGCTGGCGATGATCATGCCGTTATTTTCCGACGCTTTGACAATCTCCTTGGGCGTGATCGTCGAAGGCAGGCCTGAGATTTGAATCGCGGTATAGCCGATTTTTCTGAGCCTGGCCAGCGTTCGATCCAGATTCGACGCATTGGTGCAAATATTTCGCAAGGTATAAAGCTGCATTCCAATCACTGGTTTTTTCATATTATGCCTTTCTTAATTCAGGGAAACTAAAAAAATAATGCCACTTCAGACAACAATTTGTTTCGCGACGCTTTCACGAACGATCAGTTCCGCTTCGCACAAAACTTTTTCCGGAATATCGTTCCGCCCTTCCTTTATTTTTCTCGTCAAAA
>JAAZAW010000034.1 GCA_012514125.1 Phycisphaerae bacterium
CTGTGGTTACGGAACATTCTTCGCTCGATCTGCAGGCACTGGCTTTTTATACCAATGGTGAAACGGAAGATATCACGGACAAGGTCACCTGGACCGTCAGACCGATTCAATACGGCAGGTTTTCCAGCTATGAAGCCGGCAAATTTATCGCTCTACAGGTTCCGGATGACCGCGAAGTGGTGGTAACCGCGACCTACAAAACGAACGGCTATTCATTCCATGGTCAGCGAGTTGTGACCATCAAGAACAACCTTGCAACATCGCCGTTGAGCGTTACCGGTCCGGACGAAATTAATCCGTTGTCTTCCGAATTGTATCGCGCCGTCTATACCGATGCGGAAGGTCAATCGGTCGATGTCACCGCCAAGGTTACCTGGGCGGTCATTTCGGGAACCGAATACGCCAACTTCGATACAGGACAGGCAGGATTGCTTTTGACCCGAATTTCCGCTGCCGGCAAACTCCTGACCATTCAGGCGACCTATGTGGATGAAACCAGTCGCCGAGCGTTCATGAAGTCTTACAATATTCAGGTTCGCGCCGTCTCAGAGCAAGTGGCGGGATTGTTCCTTACCGCTCCCGGTACCGTGGCAGCAGGCTCAGCACTCGAGCTTAAGGCTTCATTGATTCTGGCGGGACAAGCTCAGTCGAAGGATGTGACAGCCCTTTCAACATGGTCGGCTTCTCCGGCAGGGGCCGGAACGTTCACCGAACCGGGGCTTTTCCAGGCGGGTAACGTCGGCAGTGAAACAACCGTAACCCTGAAAGTCGAATATACGACCGATGGAAAAGTCTATACCGCTCAATTAAACACGAAAATCATCCCTGCCGTCCCAATGAGCGAAATAACGACCCGGAACGATGCGGACGATACGGAACAAAAAGATACCCAAACGGAATCGAACGATATTCCGGAGTTTTTCCAGAATCTGGCCATCTGCCCGGTCGCCGGGTTCCTGGTTCTGATCACGTTGATGGGCGGCGTGATATCCATTCGTGAAAATTAACACCCAGGCAATCAAATTTCAAACGAGTGGCTCATGGAAACGTGAGCCACTTTTTTTAATATTCCACTCGTCAAAGATTCGCAGAGGTCACCATACAATCTCCGGCGACGGGGGTGCATTTGGGTGCACGGCATTCGATGCAGGGTCTGACATCTTTAGTAACGTTGTATTTTACGCATCGAAAGTGAAAATTGCCGTCCGGAGTGTAAATGACAATCTGCTCTTTACTCATCGGGCAGGTCAGACGCCCCGGCTCGGGCTCTGACCGCGGTGGATTGACGACACTCAGACAAGAATCGCCGGAACACAAGTCTTTCTTTGGCATCTGGGTCATCGTTGTGCATTTGGTGCATTCACAACCCACCAGGCTTATCAATAGAAGAGCCACAGGAACCCAACAAAGATTTCTTCCCCAAGCGTATTTTCGTTGCATGATATTTCCCCCACAATGGAAAATGCCGAAACCCTCGAACCACAACACCCCTATTGATTATTTTTTACATCGCAGCGAATCGTTTGTCAAGAAACAAGATTTATACGCTTTTGATTGCGTCGTGTCATAGTTTCGGCCCAGAGGAAAGTCGAAGGGGCTTTTTGTTTGCTTACACCATGTCGCTTTGTCGCTTCAACAGGTCCAGTGATCGAAGATTTAATCATAGCGCGTGGCAGACATACAGATCTCCCCGGGTAATGCACGGTGACAGCCCTTGCCGTCCAGCTAAAGGTTCCCGGTGTCGGGCCCCTAGGGGACTTACACCCCCAAGCAAGTGTGCCCTGCCGGGCACACAACCAAAAGCCCCTTTGACTTTTCTCAGGGTCCGAAACGACGACACGACTAAATCAAAAGCGTATTAGACGTAGGACCAATCTTTTTTGGGAAAGAAAATGTCACTCTTTCGCCAGATAAATCGTGAATGTCGTTCCCGTCCCCGGCGTCGAGTCCACCCCGATACTTCCGCCATGAACCAGCACGATATGTTTCACAATCGCAAGCCCCAATCCCGTTCCTCCCATCTTTCGGCTTCGAGCCTTGTCCACCCGATAAAATCGCTCAAAAATCCTGGACTGATGCTCCGGATCGATTCCGCATCCCTGGTCCCGAACCCGAATCAGCAATTCCCTCTCCGCCTCACTCGCCTGCACGAAAACCGTCTTGCCGGTTTCGGAATATTTAATCGCGTTATCCACCAGATTAATCACCGCTTGCTCCATCAACGGCGCGTTTACCCTCGCCATCAATCGGTCCTCGCATTCCAACTCGATGCGGATATTCTTCTCCCTCGCCTGAAGCTCGCAAACCCCGACCGCCGATTCCAGCATCTCCCGGATCGAACTTTTCTCCAATTCGATTTTCGCCTTGTCCGTCTGGTCCTCGATACATGAAAGTAAAAGAATATCCTCCACAATCGCATTAAGCCGATCCGTCTGCCGCGACACAATCCGCAAAAATCGCTCCGCATCCGCAGGCTCATTCATCGCCCCATCCAACAGCGTCTCCACAAACCCCTTGATCGACGTGATCGGCGTCTTAAGCTCATGCGATACATTCGCCACAAAATCCCGCCGAACCGTCTCCAAACGCCTGATCCGCGTCACATCGTTTAAAACGATCACCGCCCCAAACGCCCTGTTATTCGCATCGTGCAGCTTGGTCCCATGCGCCTGCAAAAAACATTCTCCATCATTCCGCAAAACAATATCCCCCTCCACAGGCTCATGGCTTTTGATCGTCCTGCCCACCAATTCCTGCAATGCCTTATTCCGAACCACTTCCTGAATGCTCCGCCCGTGTGACTGTTCGGGCGATATCCCCAGAAGTCTCGCTCCCGCTTCATTCACGCTGATCACCCGCTCGTCCATATCCACCGCCACGACGCCTTCGACCATGCTCGAAAGCACCGCCTGCTGTTCGTTCTTCTGTTGCACAAGCGTCTGAACCCGCTGCTCCAACGCTTCCGCCATTGTGTTAAGGGAATCCGCCAGTACCGCCAGTTCCTGCGTCTCCGGAATCGTCAACCGCCACGAAAGATCGCCCCGGGCAAATCGTTGCGCCCCCTCACGCATCGCTTTCATTGGCCGAATAATCCGATGCGAAAAAATCAAACTCATTCCCGCCGCCAAAACCGCCACCACCGCCCCTCCCATCGCGATCTTCAAATAAACCCAACGCAACGCCTCCTTGATCGACGTCATCGGCACCGCCGGCCGAACAATCGCCAAAAGTCTATCCCTCGCCAATATCGGCACCGCCACATACATCATATCTTTCTTGAGCGTATAACTGTAACGCGTCGATTGAATCACTCCCTCGCGGTGTCCCTCCACAATTTCCTTAATCTCAGGCCTGTCGTCATGTCTCTCCATCGTCGCCGGTTGACGCTCCGAATCGCCCACCACGCGACCGTCGGGCAATACCACCGTCACGCGCGTCTGGATTTCTTTTCCAAGCATCTTCACCGTCGCATCCACCTCCGCCCAGTCGCCCCGCGCAACGGACGATTCAATCTGATGTCCCATCAGCATCGCCCACGACCGAAGCTCTTGCGCCAATTGTCTCTGATAAAACTCCTCCACCGACCCGGCGGTATACAACGATACTGCCAGAATCGACAGAAACGTAATCACCAGAAACGATGGAAATAAATGCCACAAAAGTGGTTTTTTTCGCGTCACAACCTAGTCCTTGAATCGATAACCAATGCCACGAACCGTTTCAATATATCGCCCGTATCCCCCAAGCTTTTTCCGTAACGCCGCAATCTGAACATCCACCGACCGATCCGTCACCGGATAATCATCCCCCCGAACCGCATCCACAATCTGATACCGCGAAAAAACCCATCCGGGCCGTTTCGCCAGCGTATGCAGAATCCGAAATTCCGTAAACGTCAAATCCACCGACTTGCCCTTGATCAAAACCTCATGCCGCCCCGGATTGATCACCAGCCCCTGAATTGTGATCACCTGTTGCTCTTCCGCTCCCGACTTCGCTCCCCCCTTTCGACGCAATACCGTCTTCACCCGCGCCACCAGCACCCGAGGACTGAAGGGCTTGGCGATATAATCGTCCGCCCCAAGCTCCAACCCCGTCACCATATCCGCTTCGTCTCCCTTCGCCGTCAGCATGATAATCGGAAGATGGCTCGTTCGAGAATCGTTCCTCAATTGCCTGCAAACCTCCAGCCCATCGATCCCAGGCAGCATCAAATCCAAAATCACCAGGTCCGGCAGTTGGCTCCGAACGCTCGATATCCCTTCCTCGCCCGTCGCCGCAAGATGAACCTGATATCCTTCTCGAGCCAGGTTATATTTCACCAGTTCAAGAATATCTTCTTCATCATCAACCACAAGAATTGTCGCTTTGCTCATGGATACTCCTCACTCCTGTTTCATATTAATATTCTCCGACTACATTCGCACGAAATTATTTGGCAAACGTGAGCAAATTGTTAATTTCACGTTAACACCGCGTTTTAAAAACATAAATATTCCGGTTCGTTTCTCTTTTCATCCGGAAAGGTTTAAAACAAAAATAGACCATCCCGAAAATGGTCGAAAATCTCTCAAATCGGTCCATATTCCCACCGGGGTTTTTCTCCGCGAAGAAATTACGTGGCTATGGATCGTGTCGTATGGTAAACTGAAGTTTTGAAGAAAAAAGATAAAATAACAAGCAGTCAAACAACTTTGGGAACTTGCGAAATCAACAAAACAGGATGATTTCCTGAATGAACGATACGCGAATCTTGTGGAGCCGAAAAATGAATCAATCAGCATACCCGCACTTAATCGAGTTAAAAAAAGATGCGGTCATTCAGTTCAATGAAGAATTTTTCAATGTCGCGCTATGTCCCGACATGGGCGCCAGAGTCTTTGCCGAGATCAATGGAATCTCTCCACACCGTATCGATCTGGAGACGGTCAAAAATCCCGACAAACCCTTCAATAACTTTGGCGGAGCCAATATCTGGCCGGCACCGGAAGGCGGCAAGTTCGGTTTTAACTATCACGGTAACGAGTGGTACGTCCAGCCTGCGATCAACAATCAACCCTTCGCGGTCATCGAACAAAAATCAAATTCCGCAACGTTGCAAAAAACGATAAAACTGACCAATCGATTGGGCATAGCGATCGAAACAATAATGACAAGAAAATTCTCATTACTCCCCAATTTCCCCGAAATACTGAAAAATCAGCCGGTGAAATGCACCTTATCCTATGAAACAAAGGACATCTTCGAAGTGACGAACCCGGTAAGGGTCGATCAGGCCCTTCTCGCGGCATGGACGCTGGAACAATTTCAAGCCACGAACGATACCCTGTCATTCGTCTGCGTCAATGACGCCCGTTCCGCCATCAATTTTGATTTCTACGATCATCCGGGCCGACGGATCACATACTACACCAAAGGCTTTACCTACAAAACCGATGGTCAGGCCAAGGGACAGATCGGCATGAAAAAAGAATCGAATGCTTCAATGATCGGCTTTTATGATCTGTCACGAAATCTACTGTGCATTCGTCAAAAGACCACCCCGGACACAGGTCTGTTTTTCAATATCGCCGACAATGATCAGCCTCAGGGTCCTTATAGTGCAGCGGACAATTACAGCATCTTCAATTCCGATCCGGACATGGCGGCTTTTGAACTGGAAACCATCAGCAGTGCCCAGGTAGAAGACAGCCTGCTCAAAGGTTCGGAATTAACCTCACACACCACGTTTGCTGTATTCAAAGAATCTCGTGACCTTGAAAATTTTGTTTCAACTCTGCTGGGACAACCAGCCTGATCATTAATGATAGTTGCGCAACAAAAGATCACCCAACGGCGTATCCTTTGACAGACAAAACGTGCGTTTACAGGCACAACGAACAGAGGAATCCAACCATTCGCGCCATTATAAAACCATAAAGGCACATCCTTCAGCGCCGATCGGCATACAACAAAAACCACTGCGATGGGAGGGAATCGAACCCTCACCCCTTGCGGGACAGGAACCTAAATCCTGCGCGTCTGCCAATTCCGCCACCATCGCAAACATTCAAACACCCCCAAGCAGGCGAGCGTCTTTGTCGATTATATTACCACTCGAATAAACATAGATCAACGTCAAAGCGGATGATCAGGCGACGAATCGTTATGACGGATTTCCCTGACCTCGTACCTGGAAATACTTACCATTGGCCTATCACCCTCTTTATAATAAGATATCTTTTTACTTTGGAGAAATGTCGATGACCTTGAAATTCAATATTCTCGACCCTGTTTTACTCTGGCCTCACGGAGCACCCGATGCCATGGGCACCCGCCGCGAAGATCGCCCCCGCCTGACCCCTTATTTGCCCTCACAGGCAACCTCCTGCGCCGCGGTGATCGTCTGCCCAGGCGGCGGATATGCCACACGAGCACCTCACGAAGGCGGACCGATTGCTCGCTGGCTCGTTTCATTGGGACTGGCCGCATTTGTCCTCGATTATCGTGTAAGCCCCTATCGACACCCCACACCCCTCGGCGACGCTCAACGCGCCATTCGCCTGGTCCGCCATCACGCCCCGAAATGGAATGTCGATCCAGATCGAATCGGCATTCTGGGATTCAGCGCCGGTGGACACCTCGCCGCCTCCACTGCCACCCTCTTCGACGACGGCAACCCCACCGCTACCGATCTCATCGACCGGCAGTCGTCCCGACCCGACTTTCTAATCGCCTGCTACCCCGTCATCACTTTCGGCGAATTCCGCCATCATGGCTCAATGATCAATCTGCTCAGCGAACACTACGACGAAAAAATGCAGCATGATTTGAGTCTGGAAAATCGTATTACCGACAAAACCCCGCCAACTTTCCTCTGGCACACCAGCGATGATCAAGCTGTCCCCGTAGAAAACTCACTGCTCTTTGCCGCAGCATTGCATAAATATAACATCCCTTGCTCGCTGCACATCTTCCCCCATGGCCGGCATGGTCTGGGGCTGGCCCAAAACTTACCCGGCTCCGTCTCCGTCTGGACCCGTCTATGCGCAAATTGGCTCAGAGAAATGAAATTTTTACCCTGAGGCCCCCTGCCGAATAACACGCTTTTGATTGAACCGTGTCCTAGCATTAAAAATATCAAATTTCCGGTCGCTGAGCCTGTGGTCCCTGAGCTTGTCGAATGGGTCGAAGCGAC
>JAAZAW010000276.1 GCA_012514125.1 Phycisphaerae bacterium
ATCTCCGGCGTCAAGGACATAATCCTTGTTATTTGTGTTATATACCTGTCGGCCCTTTGCGAGATAGGCGAATTCGACGGCATCGCCATGATCGTGAACTTCGAGCGGTTTATGGGCGTGCGCGTAATTATTCCTGCCGAGATATTGGATGTGATTTCCTAATCCAATATCGTGAAAGGTTAACGTCGCTCTGGTTTTAGAATAAAATCGATGCGTGTCCATGATTTTGATATTGTATTGAAATACAAAGTTGGAAGCAATATTATTTCATATCCGTTAAAATGGGAGATATAGGTCGATGATCAAGATGTGATAATGTAACGGAGAGTTGAGATGACTGATTTATTTGATCCGCGATGGCAACTTGAAGAACTATCCCCGTCCCAGATCGGCGGGTATATTCCGGCTTATGTATCCGATCTGGAAAAAGAAGAAATCTGGACACAGTACCGGCATGGAAATCCCAGCCGCGTTCCCATGCTGCTGGATATCAACAATCGTGTGGTTTTACTGGACCATCGAATCAACGCCGGTGAGTTAAGTTACCAAAAAGTTTTTTCCGATCCCGAGGCGATGCTCAAGACCCAACTTCTTTTTGAATACGTCGCCCGAAAACGATATCATCATTTTTGCGATTATCCCGTTGAACTGCCCGACGCCTGGCATCTTTTTGTTCATTTTCAGAATGTTTTCGAAGCGGTTTCTTTCGGCTGTTCTATCGATTTCCATCCCAATCAGGTTCCCGATACAACATCGATTCTAAGCGACGATAACAAGCACGCCATTTTCGAGATCGATATCTCCCGCCCGCTGGAATGCGAACCTTTTAAAACCATATGTGCGATGACCGATTTTCTGAGGGAATATGTAAAGGACAAAACATTCCTGGACCGCCCTATCGTTATCGATCCTCCCGGTTATACCTCTAGTGACGGTCCGCTTACGGTGGCGATGAATGTTCGAGGTCCTGGGATTTTGTTGGATTTGGTTGACGACCCTGATTATGCCGGTAAATTGTTTCGTTTTATTGTCCAGGCGGCATTGAATCGCCGGAATGCCCTGATCAAGCGATACAATTTGGCCGAAGCACCCAATGGACTCGCGGATGATTCGATTGCCCTGATCGGCACTGATCAGTATCGGGAAATGGTCCTGCCCCATCATCGCTACTGGTATGAATCGACCGGCGCCAAATTCGGCCAAAGGTTCATCCATCTGTGCGGCGATGCGACTCGGCATTTTCCTGTTCTAAAGGAAGAATTAGGTGTAACAACTTTCGACACCGGTTTTCCGGTAAACTTCCATTGGCTTCGACAAACATTGGGACCTGAGGTGGAAATTCTGGGCGGGGTTGAGATCGGGCTTCTCATCAACGGCACACCGGAACAGATATATCATCGGTCACAGGAAATTCTTGCCAGCGGGATCATGGAAGGTGGACGATTCATTTTTCGCGAAGGAAATAATCTGCCGCCCAATGTCCCCTGGGCGAATATCGCAGCGATGTATAAAGCGGTTCAGAATTTTGGACGATATTGATTCTTTTTGATCACGCTCGTTGGGTCAAAAGTGATCGAGCTATTTTTCTGGGCGTCGATCAGAATCTTGTAAATGTCTTCGCGATTGTGTGCGTGCAAGATTTTTTTTCGACGGTCGCCGGTTAATGCGCGCATGATCGATGCGGTAAATTGGAGATAGGGCGTGGTTCCCTTTTCGGTCGCCAAGGCCATGACAATAATTTTGCTGGGTTCTCCGTCACGTGAACCAAAATCCATTCCTTCAGGTTTCACACCGATGGCGCAAACCAGATTATCGACCGCATCGGTCCTGCCATGGGGAATCGCGATACCTTCGGTCATTCCCGTGGGCATCTGGTCCTCCCGCCGAAGAACCGCCTCTTTGGCTTTTTGTCGATCCCGAACCAAACCTGTCTGCTCAAGGGTGCGAAGTAATTCGTCGATGACCTCTTCCTTGGTATCTCCTCTTAGTCGCGGGACAATCATCTCCGGTTTGAGGTACTGATCAAGCTCGAATATTTCCTGTTTTTTCGGTTCGGCGATTTTTTTCCGTTGTTCGACAGAAACGTCACACGAAGTCAGCACCTGGTACATTTCCTTTGCCGTTTTGCATGCCAGAAGACGATCTCGTCCATGACTATTCAGGACCTGGCTGATCAACGCCATAAACTGAACATGAGGTGCCGGTTTCGTCGCCGGTGAAAGCGTCAGAAAGATAATCGTCGAAAGTTCGCCGTCCATCGCCTCGAAATCCACCCCTGAACATTTCACCCCCACCGCGCATACCAGCCTATCCACTGCATCGGTTTTCCCATGAGGAATCGCGATTCCGTATTGAAGCCCCGTCGGCATGCTTCGTTCACGCTCCCACACCGCTTCCCTCGCATGATGAATATCGATGAGTTGCTTATTATGCACCAGAACATCCAACAGTTCGTCGATGATCTGTGCTCGAGTCTCACCTTTGAGTTTCGGTACAATCAGGCTCGGCGTAAGGTACTTATCCAACGTTATATTGTTATATGATACGGGTGTCTGTTCCAGAAACCGCGTGCTGATTGGAAGAATGTCCATGGGTTTTTTAAGTGCGTGAATCGTCTGTTCCAAAGCTGCAAGCGATTCGAGCATTGCGGTATTGATCAGGGGAACATCCACCTCTTTGAGATTAAATTCCAGCGTTGTTCCCTGGCATTGAAAATCAATCACGGTGGTGTCCTTGCGGACCTGATGAATCATCTTGTCGTGGCTGAGGGTATGGACATAAAAGCCTTCGGACTCAAAAACTTCACTAAGTTTGTCCATGAAAAAATCCGTCATTTCATACGAGGGAAAATCGAACGTCAATTTCATCCCCCCTTTTTCCTGGTTTCGCTTGGATTCTCTCAATCCCGACTCCGGCGATCTGAACAAAAACATCAGTGCCGGCGGCGCCACCAGCGTATTGATCACCACCATAAAGACAAAAGCGGCAAAAAGCTCCTGATTCAAAAGTCCACTCGATAGACCGATCCCCGCAATAATCAAACCAACCTCACCTCGCGGCACCATCCCCATTCCCACTCTGGCTGAACCTCGCCAGTTGAATTCCGTCAGCATCGCTGGCAGCCCGCAGCCGATCACCTTGGCCGTCAGAGCAAAGATACTGAACACCGAGGCGAAAGATAAAACGCCCGGCGACCACACCGCCGCGGGGTTAATCTGCATGCCCGTCGTACAGAAAAACACGGGAACCAGAAATTCATAAATTCCATCCATTTTCTCACGGATCACATGTTTCAGGTCGGTCTGCGAGAGTGTCAATCCCATAACATAGGCCCCGATAATCATCGCCAGCCCGAATTCCTCGAATAATCCCGCCAGAATGAGTCCAAGCCCCAGTGCCATAATCGCAATCGATGTCCGTCGACCGAACCACTTGAGCAGGATGCTGATCTTTCTGGACGCCGCCAATCCAATCAATGTCGCAGTGAGCCAAACTCCAATCGCCTTAAAAGCGATCAAACCGATATTCGCCCACTGAAAATCCCGCATGCGTTCCGACGCCGAGACCACACCCATCACCACTGCCAGCAGGACAATTCCCACCACATCGTCGATTACCGCCGCCGACATGATCGTTACCCCTTCCGGTGAATCGAGTTTGTGTTTTTCGGACAGGATTCTAGCCGTAATCCCCACCGACGTCGCCGTTGAAACAATCCCCGCGAAAAGAACGATCGGATCGTAGATTTCCGTCGGATGTCCAATGAGTGATTCCGAATAAAGAACCATCACACCGGCACCGAACATAAATGAAACCACGACTCCCCCCATGCCCACCAGTGTGCCTACCAGTGAATATCGAATGAGCAGTCCCAGATCGGTTTCCAGCCCCACTGTAAAAAGCAGCACGATGGCTGCCACCGCTCCCATGCCATAAAGCTCCGGCGAAATCGCAAAATCACCGTACATCGGAAACAGTCCCTGCTCGAATCCATAAAATGAGATTCCCCCAAACACATAAGGACCTATTACAATCCCTACCACCAGTTCTCCCAGAACGCCCGGCATCTTGATTTTCTCAAAAAGGATATTCCCGATCTTGGCCGCGAATAAAATCAACCCCAATTGAATAGCCAGCATCATCATTCGGTGCGTCATCCCCATCGATTCAGTCACAGTTGCGACTGCTGCCCACGTCCACACGGGAGACATCAGCATCAAAATTTCCGACCAAAAACCAATCATGATTTGCCGTTTTCGATTCATTATCCCCCCATTCGAAATAGAATCGTTACGTCGCCCTGCTCTGTTGAAATATACAAATATTCGGCCCCGGAGTCTGCCGAAGAGTCTTTTTCAGACACCAAGCCACTTCGACACACGACACAACGATAA
>JAAZAW010000277.1 GCA_012514125.1 Phycisphaerae bacterium
GGGTGACTGGGAAGGGATTTATTTCTATTCGACCAGTCAGTACATCAGCGGTGCTAGAATCACCTATGCGGAGAATCCTTAATCACATTGCTGAAATAGTCGACGCGGGATAACGATAAAAGGTGCGTCACATGCGGACGCACCTTTTATTTTTTCTGATTAAAGGCTGCGATAAGATTAGCGGTGAAATCAAAGCGGTATTCATGGCGGTTTAAAAAAGTCTTGCATAGAGGATAAAGTGAATTAAAGTGGATAAAGAGGCCTGGACAGGGGATGGGCCCAGGATTGTTTTTATCCTGAATCAGGAATGAGGGGGGGATCGTTTCCATGCAAGTGTGGCCGGGGGAACCTTATCCTTTGGGGGCGACATACGATGGTCGGGGAACAAACTTTTCTTTGTTTTCCGAGGCGGCGGATTCGGTAAAATTGTGTCTTTTTGATGCCCAGGGGCATGAAACGCAGGTGGAACTGCCGGAAGTGACGGGATATTGCTGGCATGGTTATCTGCCGGAGGTGGTTCCGGGGCAATTGTATGGCTTTCGCGTGTACGGACCCAACGATCCTGAAAAGGGGGATCGGTGCAATCCGTCCAAGGTGCTTCTGGACCCTTACGCCAAAGCCATCGAAGGCGAACTCAAGTGGGATGAGGCGGTTTTTTCCTATCATTTCGACGACCCCAACGGTCCGCCCAACAATACCGACGATGCGCCTTTCGTGCCCAGGTCGGCGGTGATCAATCCTTTTTTTGATTGGCGAAATGATCATCATCCCCGCACGACACTCCATGAAACGATTATCTATGAGGCCCATGTCAAAGGCTTGACTATTCGACATCCGGAGATTCCGAAGGAAATTCGCGGAACCTATGCGGGGTTGGGCCATCAGGTGATGATCGATTATTTCAAAAATCTGGGAATTACCGCCGTAGAGTTGCTTCCTGTTCACCAGTTCATTCATGATTACAGTCTGCTCAAAAAGGGATTGCGAAATTACTGGGGGTACAACACCCTCAGCTATTTTGCGCCTCACAATGAATATTGTTCGCGTGGTCAGTGCTGTCAACAGGTCCAGGAGTTCAAGACCATGGTGCAATCGCTCCACGAGGCCAATATCGAAGTCTTTCTCGACGTGGTCTACAACCATACCGCGGAGGGCAACCATCTGGGGCCGACGCTTTGCTTTCGGGGAATTGACAATAAGTCTTACTATCGTTTGATGGAGGACGATCTTCGCTATTATCGGGATTTCACAGGAACCGGCAACAGTTTGAATATGCGTCATCCGCATGTCCTGCAACTGATCATGGATTCGCTTCGCTACTGGGTCCTCGAAATGCACGTGGATGGATTTCGGTTCGATCTGGCTTCGACGCTGGCGAGAGAACTTAAGGAGGTGGATCGGCTGTCCGCCTTTTTCGATATTATTCAACAAGACCCGGTCATCAGCCAGGTGAAATTAATTGCGGAACCCTGGGATATCGATGCCGACGGTTATCAGGTGGGCAATTTTCCGCCTCAATGGTCGGAATGGAACGGTAAGTACCGCGACAGCATCCGGAAATACTGGCGGGGCGACGAACAGCTTCTGGGGGAATTTGCCAACCGATTCGCCGGAAGTTCCGATCTGTATGAATCAACGGGACGGCGGCCTTATGCGAGTGTTAATTTTATCACCGCCCACGATGGTTTTGTCCTTCGCGATCTGGTTTCATACAATGGAAAACACAACGAAGCGAACCAGGACAACAATCAGGATGGAACGGACGACAATTTTTCATGGAATAACGGGGTGGAAGGACCCACCGACGATCCGGAGATCATGGCGATGCGGGCGAGGCAAATACGAAGCCTGCTGGTGACGTTATTTTTATCTCAGGGGATGCCCATGCTATTGGGGGGAGATGAAATCGGTCGGACGCGGCACGGCAATAATAACGGCTATTGCCAGGACAATGAAATGTCCTATTTCGATTGGGAACACGCCGATTGGGAACTTAAGCAATTTGTTCGGGACCTCATCTATCTGCGCCGGGAACATCCGGTCTTTCGTCGGTGGCGGTGGTTTCAGGGCCGGTTGATCTGGGGCGATATCACCACCGATATCGCCTGGTTCAAGCCCGGTGGCGATCTGATTGGTGAAGAAGATTGGAAGGATGGATTTGCCAAGTCCCTTCAGGTTTATCTTAACGGTAAAAACATGCCGGGATTAAGCCGAAAGGGCGAGAAGATTGTCAGCAAGAATTTTTTGACTCTTTTTAACGCCCATCGGAAGATGATGGTCTTTAAACTTCCGCCCGCATCCTGGGGAGAGAAATGGAAGAGAGTCTTCGACACCGTCAACTCCGCTTTCGATGAAGATGAATTGATCTTCAAGGCCGAACAGGAAATTTCGGTCGAAGATTCTTCCGTGGTGGTGCTGCATCATGTTGACTGATTCGATAAAAACTCCGATCGCGACGTATCGCCTGCAATTGCATCGCGATTTTACTTTCGAGGCGGCGGCTGAACTGGCGGATTATTTCCAGGAGATGGGCATCAGTCATCTTTATGTGTCGCCGTGCCTTCAGGCGTCTTCGGGGAGTATGCACGGGTATGATGTGATCGATCATCGACGGGTGAATCCGGAGTTGGGGGGGGCGGAAGGCTTTATGAAGCTGTGTCGAATTCTGGATGAACGGGGGATCGGCATAGTCATGGACCTGGTTCCGAACCACATGGCTGCGGACCCTGAAAACTATCTTTGGTGGGATATGCTTGAAAAGGGTCCCATGAGTCGATTCGCCCATTTTTTTGATGTGGACTGGGAAGGAGCGGAAGGGGGTCTGAAAGGGAAAATTCTTCTGCCGATTCTGGAAGATTATTACGGGCGGGTTCTGGAGGCAGGAAAAATCAGAGTGCAACGCGACGGAGCCGATTATCGGGTGGTGTATTTTGATCATGTATTTCCCCTGAGCGCCGAATCGATGAAGTTCATTTTATCTCAGGCGGCTTTCGGCGCACAATCCGATGAGTTGACGTTTATCGCCGAATCGCTGGGTGCTTTACCACAGGATTCGGAACATCGCCGGCGGAACCTGGAAGTCCTTAAGACTCAGATCAAGCGGCTGTGCCGTGAAAGTCCGCGAATGGTTCAGGAAATAGATAAAGTTTTGATCCGAATCAACGAAAACGTTGATCTTCTCGATACGATCCTCACTCTTCAATATTACAAACCGGCCCATTTCCGAAGCGCGGCAACGCGGATAAACTATCGTCGGTTTTTTAATGTCAGTACCCTGATCGGCCTGGCCATCGAACGTCAGGACGTGTTTGACGAAGCTCATCAGGTCGTCAGGGAATGGCTTGATACCGGCATGCTCGATGGTCTTCGCATCGATCATCCGGATGGACTTCGCGACCCGGAAGACTATTTTCGTCGGCTTCGACAGTTGGCGCCCCGGGTGTGGATTGTTGTGGAAAAAATACTCGAGCCTGAAGAAACCCTGCCGGAATCCTGGCTGGTGCAGGGCACTACGGGCTATGATTTTTTGAATCGGGTCAATGGGGTGTTCGTCGATCCGGCAGGCGAAAAACCGTTGACGGAGTTTTACCGGTCATTTACCGGTGAGACGGCCGACTATGCAACAATCGTTCGGGAGAAAAAACATCACGTCCTCAAGACGATGTTTGTCGGCGAGGTGAACCGTCTGACCCATCTGCTGGTCGAAATCGCCGGAGATCTTCGGCAATACCAGGATTTTAGCCGATCCGAACTGCGTGATGCGTTGGTGGAATTGATCGCCTGTTTTCCGGTTTATCGAACGTATGTCCAGGCCGATCGCGGACAGGTTTCGGCGAACGATCGGCGGTTCGTGATCCAGGCGGTACAAAAGGCCCGGACTTTTCGACCGGATATTGAATTTCCTATATTGGAATTTATTCAACATTTATGTCTGCTCGACGTTCGAGGTCCCAAGCCATCCGATTTTGTCATGCGGTTTCAACAATTTACCGGGCCTGCGATGGCTAAAGGCGTGGAAGACACCGCCTTTTACTGTTACAACCGTTTCATGTCCCTGAATGAAGTTGGGGGTGATCCGGGGCGATTTGGCATTTCTATCGATGAATTTCACCGGGAGTGTCAATTTCTTCATACCCTTTGGCCGGAGACCATGATCACGTTATCGACCCACGATACCAAGCGAAGTGAAGATGTTCGGGCAAGATTGAATCTACTGTCGGAAATTCCGGATCGATGGCTCGAAGCCGTGACACGCTGGAGTCAGATAAACCAGAAGTACCGGACCGACGAGATGCTGGACAGAAATACGGAATATCTGTTTTATCAGAATCTCGTCGGAGCCTGGCCGATCAGTCTTGAGCGGATGCTGGCGTATATGACCAAAGCCGTTCACGAAGCCAGGGTCTTTACCTCCTGGACCCGTGTGAATCGACCCTATGAAGATGCCCTTGAGGGTTTTGTCCGATCCGTTTATGCCGATGTGGCGTTTATTCGTGATCTGGAGGATTTTGTCGGATATTTGGCCAGGCCGGGCAGGATCAATTCCCTGGCTCAGACTCTGATTAAATATACCGCGCCGGGTGTTCCCGATCTGTACCAGGGTACGGAAATTGAGGACTTAAGTCTCGTGGACCCGGATAATCGCCGTCCGATTGATTATGATTTACGACGGACACTGCTGGCCAAAGTCAAGAGCATGAACGCCCGGCAGGCGATGGATAAAATAGATCAGGGGGCTGCCAAATTATTCGTCATTTACCGAATTCTCCAACTTCGCCGTCGGCGTCCGGACCTGCTTGGCCCGTTTGCGGATTATCGCCGTATTGAAGTTCGGGGAAGTCGAAGGGATCATATCGTCGCGTTTTGTCGCGGCGAGGGTTTAATTACGGTCGTTCCGCGATGGGGGCTTAAAATGTCGGCGGATTGGAATGATACCGCCATTGAAGCAGCGCCAGGGCTGTGGCGAAATCCATTGACCGATGAAGATATCGTCGGCGGGAAGATCGAAGTATCACGCTTATTTGAAACATTTCCTGTTGCAGTATTAGTAAGACAAACGGAAAAGGAGCAGCATACAAATGGTTGATTTTTCAGTATGGGCGCCAAAAGCCGAAAAAGTCGATGTCCTGGTGAATGAGAAAAGATATCCCATGTCGCCGGGCCAAGGAGGCTGGTGGACGGTGAATTTGCCGCAAGTCTCTGCCGGTCAGGATTATGCTTTCAGTGTGGATGGTTCGAAACCTCTGCCCGATCCGCGATCGCCCTGGCAGCCTGAAGGTCCCGAAGGGCCTTCCCGAATTCTGGATCACGGCGCTTTTCAATGGACGGACCAGTCCTGGCAGGCCAGGCCCCTGGGATCGGCGATCATTTATGAACTCCACGTCGGGACCTTTACGCCGACAGGGACTTTCGATGCGGTGATTGACAAGCTGCCCTATCTGGTCGATCTGGGAATAACCCATATTGAATTGATGCCCGTGGCTGAATTTGAAGGCCATCGCGGATGGGGCTACGACGGTGTGAATCTTTTTGCGCCGCACCATGCGTATGGCGGTCCGGAAGGTCTGAAACGTCTCGTTAACGCCTGTCACGCCCATGGGTTGGCGGTGATCCTCGATGTGGTCTATAACCATTTGGGACCCTCCGGAAATTGCCTCCCGCAATTCGGTCCGTACTTTACCGAACATCACCACACCCTCTGGGGGGCCGCCGTCAATTTCGACGATCAGGATTCCGTCGAAGTGCGCGATTATTTCTGCAGCAATGCCCTCATGTGGCTTCGGGATTATCACTTCGATGGTTTGCGACTCGATGCCATTCATGCCTATGCGGATGACTCGGCGATCCATTTTCTTGAACAAGTTTCGCGAGCGGTCGATGATTTGGAAACGTCGCTGGGGCGTCATCTGGTCCTGATTGCCGAAAGTGATTTGAACAATCCAAGAGTAATCCAGCCGTATGCGGCAGGGGGGTATGGAATGGATGCTCAATGGAGTGACGATTTTCATCATGCGCTGCATCGGACAATCACGGGAGAGAAAGACGGCTATTACACCGATTTCAACGGTCTGCCGGACCTGGTCAGGGCATTATGCCATGGATTTGTTTACGACGGCAGGTATTCCGTCAATCGCCGTCGGGTTCATGGCCGGCCCGGATTGGGGCTCGATGGACGGGGACTTCTCGGATACATTCAAAACCACGATCAGATTGGAAATCGTGCCCAAGGCGAAAGGATATCTCATCTGGCGGGAATCAATTTGGCACGTGTCGCGGCGGCTCTGGTTTTGACTTCGCCTTTTGTGCCGATGATCTTTCAGGGTGAGGAGTGGGGGGCCTCGACGCCTTTTTTGTATTTTACCGATTATCAGGACTCTGAATTGGGCCGAGCGGTCAGTCAGGGCCGACAACGGGAATTTACGCCGTTCGGCTGGGACCCCGAAGAGGTTCCCGATCCGCAGGACCCTGAAACCTTTCGGAAATCGCAATTATCCTGGGATGAACCTGACCATGAACCCCACGCGTCGATCCATGAATGGTATCGTCAACTCATCCGATTGCGTCGTCAAATTCCCGATCTTGCGGCGGGGCCTCTGGACCACGTGAGCGCCCGGGCTGATGAATCGGGCCGGGGGTTGATCATCCATCGCGGTTCGGTGACGATTCTCGCCAATTTTTCCGACCGCCCGCAAACTTTTGATGTACCTCCCGATCAGGCCATGGATTTATTGCTTTCCTCCAGTCCTGAAACATTATTCAAAAATGGAAGTGTGCAACTGGCTCCGGAATCGGCGGCTATTTTAAGGGGAAAATAATCATGGAGAACCTTCAGGAACACGAGTTGATCCGCAGCGCCTTGCCCGGGGCGATGGATCATGGTCGCGGCATGGTGACTTTTGCCATTTATGTCCCCGGAAAACAAAGCGTTCATCTGGCCGGCAATTTCAACCATTGGGATCGGCAGCAGGACCCTATGGTCGATCGGGGCGGAGGATTCTGGGTAACCTGGAAGGAATTGCCTCCGGGTCGTTACACGTATTATTTTGTGATCGATGAAAATCTGGTCGTCTGCGATCCTTACTCGCAGGAAGTCGAACCTTTAAAGGAAGGTGAGGGATTGTGTTCGGCGGTGGAAGTCGGCGGTGAGGAATTTATCTGGCGGCACGACGACTGGCAGCGCCCGGCCCTTCGGGACCTGATGATCTACGAGATCAATATCGGCGATTTTACCCCGGAAGGGAATTTTCAGGGTGTTTTCGAAAAATTAGATTACCTGGGCGATATGGGCATTAACGCTATCGAGTTCATGCCGGTTTATGAATGTGCCCCCGGCGATTATTGGGGATATCAGCCGATGTTTTTCCTGGCTCCGCGCCGAAGATTCGGAGGACCGGCGGATTTCAAACGATTGGTTGACAAAGCCCATGACCGGGGTCTGGCGGTTATTCTGGATATCGTTCTGGCCCATACCGCGCATCAACATCCTCTGAATCAACTGTATTCCTATGATCAAAGTCCATGGTATGGCGAACCGATCGGAGAAAAAAATATCTTCGGCCTGCCTACCTTCGATTACCGAAAGACCGCCACAAATGGTTTCGCGCGGGATATCCAATTTTTCTGGCTTAAGGAATTTCATGTCGACGGCTTTCGGTATGATTATCTGCCGGCCATCGGAAGCGAACATTCGGACCTGGGCATGCCGTACCTGATCCGTACCGCCCGTGAAATTCGACCGGAGGTCTTTTTGCTCGGTGAGTGTCTCCCGGAAAATCCGGATCTGGTACGTCATTTTGATCTCAGCGGGGTATGGCATGGCCGATTTGATCGAGGGATAGAGTGCCTGCTCGGGGAAGAGGATATCACCCCTTATCGGTGGGATGATTTTGAGGCGGCGGTGGAATTTCTGGACTCTTCAAAACAGGATTATCGTACCGCGGATTTTATGATTAACTACTTTGAGAACCATGATAAGGACCGCATGGCGGAACTGTTGCGGGATAAAGGTTTTTCTACCGAGATCCTTTATCGAAAACTTGCCCTCGGCGCGACGATACTGTTAACCGCACCCGGCGAACCGATGTTGTATCACGGCCAGGAGTGGGGCGAAGCCACAAAAATGGACCTGAACCCCAACCCCTTGCATTGGGAGATTCTGGACTCCGAGCAGGGGCGGTTACTGTATACTCATTATAAAGCCCTCTGCCGTTTGCGGCGGGCTCACACCGCTTTACGATCTGAAAATTTCGCCTTCGCCGCGATTTACCCTGAACACAAATCCGTTGTCATCCATCGGTGGTACGGTGAAATGGACCAACTCGTCATGGCTGTCAATTTTTCTTCATCGGCCCGGGAGTTTAACGTTCCCTTCCGTCGGACTGGAAAGTGGACGGACTATTTTTCGCGCGAACAACTGGCGGTTAAGGATAACCCCGATCTGAAACTTGAACCGTATTCCGCCAGAATATTTATCCTGGGCGCCGATTAATCGCCAAACAAAGAATATTCAAAAAAAGCAGTCAATGCGGTCATGGCCGGATCAGCGTTTCCTGTGCTTTCATTGCCGGTAAGACATAGCGTCCGAAATCCTCGATAAATTCTTCCTGATGCCGATTTACATTAAAAAGATACACCTCCGAAAAACCCAGTTCGGCATAGGTCCTTAGTAACTCGATAAAACGCTGCGGGTCCGATTCGACCAGAAAGGCGTTTTCCACATCCTCCATTCGAACGAATTGCGAGGCCGAATCGAATTGTTCCGGCGAACGAAGATCGTGAAGAATCCGGCTTTCGAAAAGCACCGGCCCCCATTGTTCCAAAGCCTCTTGTTTCGCGGTTTGAATATCCCGGCTATAGGAAAGCGCAACCTGAATATGGATGGGCTTGCCTTCACCGCCGCCCTCTCGAAAGGCCTGGGCTACTTCCCTGACCTTTTCCGGACGACCGCCGGTCGTCATCAACCCATCCGCCCAGCCGCCGATCCACCGGGCCGTTTCGGCGGTGATCGCCGCTCCGAACAGTTTGGGCGGAATCGTCGGTCGGCTGTACAGGCGGGCCTGTTGAACCTTCACCCAACCCCGATGGTTCACCGTTCGGCCTGCCCACAAATCCCGCATAATCTCGACGCATTCCAATAATCGATCATGCCGCTCCGACTTTGACGGCCAGCGTTCGCCCGTAATTCCTTCGTTCAATAATTCACCGCTTCCTGCCGCCAGCCAAAACCGTCCCGGAAACATCTGTGCCAGTGTTGCCGAGGCCTGGGCCAGGATGGCAGGATGATATCGCTGTCCCGGAACGGTGACCACGCCGAATTCGACGGTGGTCGCCTGAAGCGCTGCGCCCAGCCAGGACCAGGCAAATCCGCTCTGACCCTGATGGTGACTCCAGGGATGAAAATGATCCGATGAACTGACGGCTTCAAACCCCGCCGCTTGTGCCCTCCTGGCATAGTCAAGCAATACCTCCGGCGCGTATTGCTCATGCGATGCATGATACCCCACTTTCATAACTCCTCCCGTTTTGATAATCCGGTGGTTGATATTATCCCATGCGGAAAAGTTTTTCTTGTATAGTTTCGATTATACTCGCCTGAAATTGCGGTTGCATTGAAATTTTAAAAGGATGGAGCAGACTCGCGGATCGAATTTGAATCAAAAAGATAGGGTCTGATTAGAATCGTATTGCTTCGCCCCTTCGACTTTCCTCGGGTCCAAAACGATGACACGATTCCATCAAAAGCGCGTATTACAGGATTGTAACGGAGAGGCAGGGATTCGAACCCTGGGAGGGCGGTTTAGGCCCTCAACGGTTTTCGAAACCGTCCCGATCGGCCACTCCGGCACCTCTCCAATCTGAATGTTCGTCACGTCTATCTGACTGTATTTGTTGATTTGGGCGTTTCGATAACCTTGACGGCAACCCCATGACCGATGGAGGTTCCAATCAGAGCTAATCCAAAACAACAACGCGTCAAAAATTCCCCCTTACTTTACATCCAACCGGCCCATATTGCAAGAAGATCAAAGGCAAACTCGATTATTTTGGATCAGATAAAGCAAATTCGCTGTGAAGTTAAAGAAAGCTCAACAGGAATACGGGCGACGGGAGTACGAAGTACGGCTACTGGCTGCGGGCTATAGGCTACAGGTAGAGAAAAAATCTCCATCGACTCAACGCGAATCGATCGGCCTGAGGGTTCGAAGAAGAGAGTTGGAAGTTAAAACTATATTTAACTTAAATCACTTAAACTGTAGCCTTCGACCCAACCCCCAAAGCCTAAAGCCCGAAGCCCAAAGCCCGCCCGGGTGGCCGAATGTACATTTTCGGAAAAATAAGCAATCCCAAAAACCATAAACGCTTTATTTGAATGAAGATAAGAACGAAAAATATTTTTATTTTTGTCGATTTGACCTGGACA
>JAAZAW010000278.1 GCA_012514125.1 Phycisphaerae bacterium
ATGCGGGCATGACTCGCTCCTTCTTAAAAAACTCAATCTTTCAATGCCGATGAACCCCTTGGGATTCCACCGGCGACCGTATTGAAATTGTTACCGGATCGCCCTGAAAAGTCCACTAAAATTTCAAGGCGGCCCGGGGGAAAGTGCGGCCGTTAAAGAACAGGATGGGAAAGTTTTTTCGAAATTTCCGGACACCCCCGGCAACTATATTATTATTTATGTAAATTGCACCGCGACGGACTGATTGCCTTCCAGAATAGACTGCCCGCGATTGACGCGGACAACTTTGGCAGAGAAGACTTTATTGGGATATTGGGGTTCGTCCTTGTTTTCAGGCGTCGGAAATTTTATTTCGATTTTTTCATTTAAGCGGATGGGTACCGTTAAGGGAAGCTGAATCAAAGCACCGGAAACCGAAATATTATCACTGCGACCGGTGTAATTTCTTTGAGTGCTCTCATGCCAGAAGTTTACAGGCCAATCGAGTTTATAACGTTTGGCGATACGGCGTTCATTATCGGCAACCACCATGGGCAGGTCCCTCGTTAATTTAATATAACCACATCTCGAAATAATTTATTATAGTTATCGGTACAACGCAATCAATACTTGACTTGATGGCATTAATTTTTACTTTTGGGAACCCTTTTCCAGGTCTTCAATGCGTTTTTGAAGTTCTTTGAGCTGATCGCGCATTTCAGGAAGCCTGCTTACCATCAAGATTTGCCGTTTGGCGTCCTGGATGGGGACGGCGGGCTGTCCCAAAAGAATTTCGCTGTCTTTGACGTTATTAATTATCCCTGCCTTGGCGCCAACCTGGACACCATTCCCGATGCTGATATGACCGACAACTCCAACCTGACCGCCGAGAACGACATGATGGCCTAATTTGGTCGAACCGGCGATTCCAACTTGTGCGACGAGCAGGCAGTGAGGTCCGACCGACGAGCCATGACCGATGGCGATAAGATTGCTGGTTTTGGTCCCCTTGCCGATAACGGTGCTGCCCATAGTTGCGCGGTCAATGGCACAGTTGGCGCCGATCTCGACATCATCATCGATGACGACATTTCCGATTTGCGGGATTTTGTGATGGGTTCCCTTGTAAGTCGCATAACCAAAGCCGTCTTCACCGATGACCGTTCCGGAATGGATGGTGACGCGGTTTCCAATGACCGTATCGTCATACACAGTGACGTTTGGGTAAAGAATGACGTTATTGCCGATAGTGGTATTCGGGCCGATGAAACACCCCGGATAAATGACGACGTTATCGCCGATTGTGACGTTTCGGCTGATGGTTATATTGTTGGCAAGGGCGGGATTTTCACCGATTTTCGCGGAAGGATCGATTTTGGCCTGCGGATCGATGCCGGTAAACGGATGTTTCCGATGGCCATGGATAAGCTCGACCAGAAGACACAGGGCATAGTACGAATCATCAACCTTAAGCTGAGCCAATCGTTCCGGCGCGGACATGGTTTCGGGCAAAATGATGGCGTCGGCGTTCGTTTCATCGATAAGTTTGATATATTTTCGATTGGCGAGAAAAGTGATATCGTTCGGACCGGCGTCTTCGAGCGTATTGACGCGGACGATTAGCGTATCGGGATTACCGACCAGCACGACGCGCAAGCCTTTATCTGTCAAATACTGAGCCAATTGGCCGATGGTGAATTCTTTTCCATCGGTATGCGATGTCTTATTTTGTTTTTTTGTGTCCATTTCCAAATATTCCCGAGTAAAAATATCAGCGTATCAACTCGTCCAAGTCAGATCAAGAGAGAAAACGAAAATAGCAGTCTGCTTTGGATATTCCTCTGTGCAAGAAAGAGGGTGTGCTTTTGTTGGGCACACCCTCTTTATTTTAAACAACGAACACATTTTCTTGCGGCCGAAACTCTTGAACAAGTTATGAAACCTGTTCTAAATATCGGCTTTGATCAGGTAGTCGTCGGCATCTTTTCCGAGACGTTCATTGATATAGTCGTTCATGTCGATGATTTCACCGATGAAGACACCACCGTCAGGCGATTTTTTGCCTCGCTCGAGGCTTGTATGGGTAGCCTGAGCAATAAGTGTGGCATAGAAACCGTCGCGATCGGAAGGCTCGCGTTTCTGCAGATCGGCGTAATTTTTCCTGCCGTTATTTTTAAGGTCCAGGAGTTGCATCAATGCTTCACCGATGCTTTCATGGCCATAGCCTGCGACGCCGTGGGCCGTATGACGGGTAAACATGGGATTAACGGTCTTATAGCCATGTTTTGAAAGTTCATACATACCGCGGTCGCGAGTATCGACACGGATTTCACCGTTTTCGCATTGGAGATACAAGCCTTGCGTGGTGAGGTTGGGAGCGCCGTCCGGAAGATTCCACGAAAGGTTGAAGCTGATCGAAGCGCCGTTGCTGAAAATGACGTCGCTTTTAACAGCGTCGAAGGTATTGACGCCCATTTTGGCGAGAACCTGTTTATAGCCTGTGGCGCGAAGCTGGACGGGTTCCAGACCGGTGATATATCGGATCACATCGAAAAAGTGAACACCCAGGAACCAGACAGGGGAACTTTTTTCAGCGAAATTCGATTTGAAAAATCCCGGCGCGGGAATGGAAATCGTGTCCTGCATCCAGCAATAGCCGAACTGAACGCCGCCGTACCGCTTTTCTTCAATAAGGCGATATCGGGCTTCCTGGTGGGCGGGGTCTTCGCGTTTATGGAAATCGGTAATGACTCGTCGGCCTGTTTTTTTGGCGGTTTGGATAATTTTGTGGCATTCGCCGATATCCGTGGCGAGAGGCTTTTCAACCAGAACGTCACAGCCTTTCTCAAGAGCCTTACAGACGATGTCCGTATGAAGATGATCCGGCGTAACAACGACGACGGCATCGAGTTTTTCCTGGTCCAGCATCTTATCGATATTGGTATAGCCTGCCGGGACGTTGTATTTTTTCTGCCATTCGTCAAGACGTTCCTGGCTGACGTCGCACAGGGCGGCGACTTCGATGTTTGGCGTATAACGGCTGTTAAAATAGGTGGGCATGTGCGCAATTTCAACGAAACGTCCAAGTCCGACAACACCGATTTTTAATTTTCCTTCGAGATTCATTCATTTTTCCTTTATCTAAATTTATTCCTATTGGCCCGGGTCCCTTCGACAAGCTCGGGGACCGAAATAACAAAATTACAAAAACACACCTTTCATTTCGTTGACTCGTCCCGTCCGGTGATCAGGCTCAGTGTCGCGAGGGTAATCATTTCCAGTCCCTTATGCAGGTCGCCGATGGCGATTCTCTCATGATCGCCGTGAGCATAAGCTGCATCGCCCGGACCAAACGTAACAGTATCAAAACCATTATTACCATAAATTCTGGCATCGCAACTCGCACGCCAGGCGACAGGCTCAGGCCAGGGCAAATTCATCATTTTATGGGCGGTCTCCATTGCCTTCATAGCCGGGCTATCAACGTCCGAAATGTAGGCTTCGTTATGAAGCATGTCGAAAGTCAGACGAATTCCCTGCGCCGAAACAGATTTTTTTGTCAATTGACTGTATCGTTCGAGTCCACGAACAGCAGCCTGCCGCATCCGATCCTGAAGCCCAGCCATCGGATGAACCGCCGTAAAGCCCACACCACCCGTAACGAGCAATTTCGTCGGATCAAACGCCTTTTCAGACAAAGCGACATGAGCTTCAATATCGCTATGTTCTTCCAGAACCGAAATGACACGGCTGAGGATATACCCCGATTTGATCAGGGCGTTATCGCACAAAAGAAGTGTGCTCATGTGTCCGCCGATACCGAAAATTTCGAGCTTGAAACCAGATTCCCCGTCTTGATCGATCGGCGTCAGACGATAATGCTCTTTCAGTTTAGGCTCATTTGTTTCGGGATTGATTTGTTTCGTTCGATCTTCGTAATGTTTTAAATATTCGTCCAAACCTGCCCGAATCGATTCGTGAAGTATCGCGGCGATTTTATCGGCAGACAAACTGCCGCTTTTAACCTTCAGGTCCCAGGCGGCGTAATCCTGAACGGTTGCCGGATGCTGACCGAAGGTATTCATCGAACCGAGATTGACATGGACATAACTTTTCGGGAACAACGGCTCGTTGGTTTCATCGCGAAGTTTCTGCCCTTCTTGGGCGAACTCGACGAAAATGAAGGGAATCGCCTGAGCGGTGTTATAATCGGCGGGCAGGTTCATTTCCATCTTGAACCACATGGCGCCGCGATTGGCGGGGTATGCGATGCAACTGGTGGATTCGCAAATAATCGCCTGATAGTTTTTAAACCTTGGGTCCAGCATGGCCGAAAGGCTGCCGTTTCCGCCTGTTTCTTCCTCGATAACAAATTGATATACGCGAGGTTGAGCGGGCAGCGGACCGAATTTTTCTTCGATTTCTGCCAGAAGTTTCATACTGGCAGCCAGTGTGGTCACCAATCCCTTGTCGTCGCAGGAACCTCGACCATGGACATAGGTTTCATCGACACGGGCGGGATAAAACGGTGCCACCGTATCGACATGAGCGTTGAGCAGAACGGGCTTGCCGTTGTCTGAACTTTTTTTCGGTTTGACAACCGCAAAAAGATTGTACCGATCTTTGTACACCTGTTCTGCCGGCAGACCATTGGGATGATCCTTGTCAGCCGTATAGTAGGGATGGGTGTAATAAGGATGTTTGGCGATTTCTGGATTGATCGGTGATTTTTCGAAAGTGATATCCGACCCGGCGAATGATTGCAACCGGGTTTTCAGAATATCGAATACTTTGTGCTCGTTAGCACTGATAACGTCCAAAGGTTGGTCCGGTGTGTTGCGAACATTGATCATTTCGGTCAGCAGATCGATCATAAATTGACGATATTCCGAACTCTGCGACCGTTCACGAATGTATTCGATAATTTGTTGAAAATCTTTTTCCATGTGAACAAAACTCCTGACTTTAAAATAGTTAATTTATTGATCAAGCGAACAGGACGGCTCTTCCTTTTCGTTGAGCGACCAATCGAACGAAATTTTTACAACGCGATATCCCAGGGCGGCGTTTAATCGTCGCCGCTGCGTTTCATCGGCAAAGTCTGCCAGGGCGTTGACCATCGATGCGCCGCTCGTTTTATATTTTTGACAATACCCTGCGATCCATCGGTCCTGAACGCGAAACAGGGCCTGCCCCAAACCCAAGGCGAAATTTTCATGATCGACCCTGACCTGTGAGGAATCTTCGATGGCCCGGGCCACCGCCTGATCGAGCTGATGATCGATCCGTGAACCCTGAAAAACCTCGATCGACAACTTCGGACTGCCCAGGGCAGGCAGCGATAATGCCGGTTCGACACGCGGATCATTCGCCCCTGCCTGTCGTGCCAGGTCCGCAATTTGAGCCAGCGTCAATTGCCGGGAATCGACCATCACACGAGTACTTTTTTCAAAATCTTTCCAGAACGATTTGACGGTTTGTGTCGGATACTTTTCAACGGCTGCGCGGAGCGCCGCGGCGTTATAGACATTAATCCAGAACGCCGTTTGTTCATTCGTTTCATTAAAAATTTCAGGTGTCGAGCATGGTCCAAGGTAGGCGAGCGAAACGATAAAGTCATCGAGTTCGCCAATATCGTCCTTGAGCTTTTTATACCGGACCAAACCGTCCCGAACATAGGCGTCCAGGGTCTTCTGATATCCGCTATAATCGATCCGTTCAGGCGCGTTCCCTTGCGTAGCCGGACGAACATCGATACGTCCACAGCCCATGAAGGTTCCTGCGAACAGGATTGATACTATCAGGCCTGTTATCGTTATTTTTGACATCGTCAATTTACCCAATCATTTTCGCGGTCTTTTCAGCCGATCTATACACGGTCTTTTACATAATACTCTATCACCGAAGGTTTAGACAACCGCGAAACCTTGAATAGCAATTTCGGATCGTTGAATATTTGGACATCCCGAATTCTTTCAAAAGTTCAAAGACCTGATCTCGAAGATTTTGCCAGATTGATTTCAACAAAGCATTTTCAAACTTTAAAAGATTATTGACAACATCTAAGGGGAATGTTAAATTTCGGTGAAATTGTATGATATGTCAGCTATCAGAGTTAAATCTCTGGTTAAGAAGGTTTTGTTCTTGATGTGCAATCCTGATACCTGAGCTGATGGCTTTTTACTCGGTCGTAAGGTTTCGTTCCTGGCCGAAACGCTATGCAAATAGCGAATGTTTTGAAATGGATGGTGCCGTTTTGACGAACGCAGTAGTGGTCATCCCAGCTCGGTTGGCTTCAAGTCGCTTCCCCGGGAAAATTCTCGCCTGTGAAACCGGCAAATATCTTATCCAGCACGTCTACGAACAGGCATGCAAGGCAAAAAAGATACAAAAGGTGATTATTGCCGCCGACGATGAACGAACCATGTCGGCAGCGAAAAAATTCGGTGCGCCGGCAGTCATGACCGACCCGAATCTGCCCTCCGGCACCGATCGCGTCGCAGCGGTGGTCCGCGAGATGGATGTTGACATCGTCGTCAACGTTCAGGGCGATGAGCCGCGAATGAAACCCGAAGCCATTGACCAGCTTGTCGATCTGATGACGGATGGAACACCAATGGCCACCCTCGCCACCCCCCTGGAATCGCAGGAAGAAATCGCCAATCCAAATTGCGTCAAAGTGGTGCTCAATAAAAATAATGACGCCATTTATTTTTCTCGCAGCATTATTCCTTTCCCGCGGGATGGGTTTAACGCCATGCCGCCGGATTGCCCCCATCTGCTGCATCTGGGCATCTATGCGTATCGCAAGGAACTGCTCCTGAAGCTCACGTCGCTGGAACCTTCACCCATCGAAAAGATCGAAATGCTTGAGCAACTTCGGGCACTCTGGAACGGCTATCGAATCAAGGTCGGCATCACGCCCTATCGAACCCAGGGAATCGACACCCCGGAGCAGTATAAAATATTTGTAGATGAATTTTTACATCGGTGATTTTACCGATATAATTACGGGTTAACTTTTTCTAATCGATTTTCAGGTTGATTATTTTTATAGTATATTAAAATTTTACATTTTTGATAAGATTGAGTTTTTAATCATGTGTCCAACTTCCGATATTTTGAATGATGTGGCGTCTAAATCGGCGCAGAGTGAACTTTATACCCCCGTTCCCCCCTGCTACAAACTGGGCCAGTGCAAATACGTCGTCGTCCTGGGAACCGTTATCAGCGGTCTGGGCAAGGGCATCTTCTCCTCCAGCGCCGCCAAGTTGCTTAAAGACAAAGGCTTCCGCGTCTCTCCAATCAAACTCGAAGGCTATCTCAATATCGACTCAGGCACTCTCAATCCCTATCGTCACGGCGAAGTTTTCGTCCTCGATGACGGAATGGAAACCGACATGGACCTGGGAACCTACGAGCGCATGCTCGATCAGAACCTGTCAAGCCTGAGCTTCATCACCTCGGGGCAAATCTTTACGAGCGTCCTCGAAAAAGAACGGCGGGGCCGATACCAGGGACGCGATGTCCAGATGATTCCCCACGTCACGGGCGAAGTGAAACTGCGACTGCGCGAACTGGCAATGGCGACAAGCGCCGATATCGTGTTTGTCGAAATCGGCGGAACGGTCGGCGATGTGGAAAACAGCTTTTTGATCGAAGCGGTACGAGAACTGGCGCTCGAAGAAGGCCCCAATTCCACCTGCTTTGTCTCACTGACCTATATCCTCGAACCCCAGGCGCTCGGCGAACAAAAATCCAAAGCCGCCCAGCTCGGACTTCGAAGCCTCATGGCGTTGGGCATTCAACCGCACATCATCGCCTGCCGAGGCAAGTCCCCCGCGACCGACACCGTCAAACAAAAAATCTCCATTTACGCCAACGTTCCCATGGAACGGGTCTTCTCCATGCACGACACTCAGAGCATCTACTACGTGCCGGCGATGATTCGCGAGAATAAAATCGACACGGAAATTCTCAAGCTCCTGAACCTGCAGGACCGGGTAAATCATGACCTGGAACGCAACCAGTGGGAAAACTGGTGCAACTTTACCCAAAAAATCGTCTCACCGCAAAAGGAAATCGATATCGCCATCACCGGCAAATATATCACCGTCCGCGACAGCTATGCCAGCATCCTCAAAGCCATCGAACACTGCGGCGCTCATCTGCATACCAAATTCAATCTCAACTGGATCGACACAACCGAAGTCACCAATCAAAACGTTGCGGAAAAATTAAAAGGTATGCACGGGGTGATCGTCCCCGGCGGCTTTGGTATTCGCGGAACGGAAGGAAAAATCGCCTGCATCCAATACGCCCGCGAAAACAAGCTGCCCTACCTGGGCCTGTGCTACGGCTTCCAAATGGCGGTAATCGAATTCGCCCGAAACGTCTGCAAACTCCACGGCGCAGGCTCGACGGAAATCGACCCCAAATGCGAGCATCCCGTCATCGACCGACTGCCCAGCCAATACGACCTCAAAGGACTGGGGGGCAATATGCGACTCGGCGGACACGATATCGAACTGGTTCCAGGCACACTGGCCGCAAAACTCTACAATGGCACGACCGCCAGACTGCGATTCCGCCATCGATACGAAGTTCATCCAAAATACATTCAACAGCTTACAGAAAACGGTATGATCTTTTCCGGCAAAGCGCCGGGCGAACCGATCATGCAGATTCTGGAGCTCGCGGACCATCCTTTCTTTATGGGAACACAAGCCCATCCCGAGTTTACGTCGCGACCGTTGAATCCCGATCCGCTCTTTTGCCATTTTGCCCAAGCGGCGATTCTGCATCGAGGATAACCCAAAAGCCCGGGAAAAAAAATCCACCACCGGCCGGTGCCTCGCAAAAAATAAAAACAGATTTCTCAATTTCCCCGGCCGCCGCGAATCCATTTAAAAACTTCCATCACCCCAAGAATACTCAGCGCCATCAGCAAAGTAACAAACCATTCCCCGAAACTCACCGGCTCGACCCCAAGGAGCTTTTGCATAAAGGGAATGTGCATACTCAGGATATGAAGCCCCTGCGCCAGAATAATTCCGGCAATAAGAACATAATTTCGACTCAGGGGAATTTTAAACACCGATTCATACTCTGATCGGGCATTGAGCACATGCACGTTCTGAAGCAAAATCAACAGCAATAAAACGGCGTTACGAGCCGAAGCTTCATCCATAATTCGCAAATGCCAATACCACGACCCAAACGCCAACGCACTGATCGCCAGCCCCGAAACCAGCGTCTCACTGATCATCAGCGAGTCAAAAATCTTTTCATTAGGCTTCCGCGGCGGACGTTTCATCGCCCCCGCTTCCCCGCCTTCAAATGCCAAACCGATATCCTGAATCCCATTAGTCACCAGGTTCAACCACAGCAGTTGCACCGCCAAAAACGGAACCGGCATCCCCACCACCACCGCCCCCACAAAAATCAAAACTTCCGCCGCGCCCGTCGAAACCAGCAGATAGATCACCTTTCGAACATTATCATAAGCGAACCGCCCTTCCTCCACGCCCGAAACGATCGACGCAAAATTATCATCGACCACAATCAACGATCCGACCTCCTTGGCAACGTCTGTCCCCGACCCCATCGCCACACCGATATTCGCACGGCGAAGCGCCGGAGCATCATTAACCCCGTCCCCCGTCACCGCGACAAATTCCCCCCCCCTGATCAACACATCGATAATCCGATATTTCTGATCGGGCGAAACTCTCGCAAAAACATGCGTCGAAAGCACCAGCTTTTCATACGCCGGACTGTCGGGCGTCCCCGATTGACGCAACTGATCTCCGGTAACCACCGCCTCCTCGCCGTCGGTCAATTCCAGCGTCTTCGCAATCGCGCTGGCGGTCGCGGGATGATCCCCCGTAATCATGATCACCTTGATACCCGCCTCTTTACACTCCCGAACCGCCCCCGCCGCTTCCGGTCGAAGCGGATCGATAAATCCCACCAGACCATGAAAAATCAGTCCCCCCAGATCCCCTGCCTCATATTGATCTTTCCGTTCAAACGCCCCACATTCCCCCCCCGCCACCGCCAACACCCTAAGCCCACTCTGGGCCATCTCCTGCGATTGTTGTTCGATGCGACCCCGATCCAGATCCGCCGTTTCCTCTCCCATTTCCATGCGTGTGCAAAATTCCAGAAGGGTTTCCACCGCCCCTTTCACCGCCACATACACCTTGCCTTCCTTCTCATAAAACGCCGCGGAATATTTCCGTTTCGATTCATACGGAATCTGCCCCAAAAGCTCGAAATCCTCTCTCATCCGCTGCGAATTCATCCCCAGCTTATATCCCATCGCCAGAAAAGCCACATCCATCGCATCCCCCCGATGTTCCCATGTCTCGTTTTCCTTCACCAAAGTTCCCTCATTGGCCATGATGGAATATTCCGCCAGTTTTTCCAGCCGATGCTTCGACGCCTCATCAATCCCATCCTGTTCAACAGCGCTAACCTCCCCCAAACCGTTATAGCCTTCCCCCGAAACTGTAAAATTTCGTTCATCCGGCAAAACAATCCGACGAACCGTCTGCTGATTAACCGTAAGTGTCCCCGTCTTGTCGCTGGCGATAATCGTACAACTACCCAAACTTTCAACCGCAGCTAGTTTTCTCACAATCACATTTCGCTTCGACATCCGCCTTGAAGCAATCGAAAGCGCCACAGTCAACGCCACAGGCAAACCTTCCGGAATTGCCGATACCGCCAACGCCACAGTCAGAAAGAAAATCGAAACCCACTCATACCCCCGATACCGCAAAAGAATCGCCACACCGATACTGACAAACACCACCAGCACCGCGATATGCCGCGTAAATCGTTCCATCCGATGCACCAGCGGCGGTTTGCCCCCTTGTGACTCCGTAACCGTCTCCGCAATCAAACCGACCTGGGTCTCCATTCCGGTCCCAACCACTATTCCTGTCGCCCTGCCGGAGGTAATGGTCGCCCCCGCAAACGCCATGTTCCTGCGTTGACTTACCGCGACATCTTCCTCCATCACTTCACTAAACTTTTCCGCTGCCATCGATTCCCCGGTCAAAAAACTCTCATCCGCCGTCAAGCCGTTCGCCTCGATCAAACGAAGGTCCGCCGGCACTTTATCCCCCGATTCCAACAGCACAATATCACCCGGAACAACCTCTTCCGACGCAATGACTTTTTCCTTATCCTCACGGCGAACCCGGGCTTTGATCTTGAGCATACGCTGCAAACTTTCCGCGCTCTTTTCCGCGTTATATTCCTGATAAGCCCCAAGCAAACTGTTAAATACAATAACAATAAAAATAAACAAGGCATCCGTCGACTCGCCAACCAGCAGCGAAGCAATACCCGCCGCAATAAGGATAAAAATCAGCGGATTAATCACCTGATGAAGCAAAATCATCCAGATGGAAGGTGCCTTTTTCCCCGGTAAAACATTCCCACCATAAAACTCCAGACGACTTGCCGCCTCCCTCTCATCCAACCCCCCGAAACTGCTTTCAAGCTCCTTATAAATCCGTTGAATATCAAACGAATGCCAGTTCTCTTCACACAATCGACACGGTTCCATCTTCTCTGCCATAACCCACCCTCATCTGGTTAGTAAAAAAAATTTTGCGTTCCCCACCCAAAGCCCACTCAAACTATCATATTAACTTTAAGAAATCTTGACAAGTTTCTTAAACTTTTCTATGCTTTATTTTTTGTCATTCATCAAGCTCTCTTGAAAGGCACATTGGCATGACCGGTTCGCACACGATGGAGCAGGATTCACGGGTACGATATTTCATCAATCCGGAACGCATTGTCTGGCAGGATGCACAGGACGGAAAAATCGAAAATCCGCAAGCCCTTTTTTCGAAAAATCCCGACATCTGCACACTCTCCTCGAAAACGAACGGCACCCCGACCCTCATTCTGGATTTTGGACGTGAACTCAATGGCGGAATCTGCCTGGGAATCCATCTGATCAAACAAAACCGCTCTGCAAAATTCCGCCTGCGATTCGGAGAGTCGGTCAGCGAAGTCATGAACACCCCGACACCCGATCATGCCATTCATGAATGGGTCATGGACATCCCCCGTCTGAGCACCCAGGAATTCGGACTCACCGGTTTCAGGTTTTTAAGACTCGAACTCCTTGAACCCAACGTAACCGTCCAGATTTCACGCCTCCAAGCCGTCGCCCTGGAACGCCCCTGGCAATATCAAGGCGCATTTGAATGTTCCGATCAAAAAATCAACGAAATCTGGAAAGTGTGCGCCAGAACCGTTCATCTTTGCTGCCAGGAATATCTGCTCGACGGCATCAAACGTGATCGGCTGGTGTGGATGGGCGACATCCACCCGCAAATCCATGTCCTGGCGAACGTGTTCGGCAATAAACAAATCGTCAAACAAAGTCTCAAATATCTCTGCGACCACACCGACCCCAACGGCTGGCTCAATGGAATCAGTTCCTATTCGTTGTGGTGGATCATCAGCGTATGGGACTGGTTCATGTACACCGGCGACCGGGCGTTTTTAATGGACCAGAAAACCTACCTGCAAGACTTGATCGCACGAATCGAAAAATATGTGGATGAAACAGGCCGGGAACATTTCGAACCCTGGCGTTTCCTCGACTGGGCAAGCGAAGGAAACAAAAAAGCGGTCGATCAAGGCCTACAGGCATTAACCGCCTGGGCACTGCGGGATGCCGCTTCCATTGCCGACACCCTGGAAAACAAAGAACTAGCCCACCGATGCACCCTGTTGGCACAGCGTATGCGCTCCTGTGCCGACCCCAAAGACTTCGCCAACAAACAGGCCGCCGCCATCAACGTCCTGGCCGGAATATCCGATCCAAAACAGACCAACCTGGAATACCTGACACCTGATCCGTGCAACGGAATTTCACCGTGGAGTGGCTATTATGTGCTCGAAGCCAGGGCATTGGCAGGCGATTACACCAACGCCCTCGACCTGATCCGCCAATACTGGGGAGCCATGCTGGACCTCGGAGCAACGAGCTTCTGGGAGCATTTCGATATCCGCTGGCTCGAAAATGCCGGACGAATCGATGAAATCGTCCCGCCCGATAAACATGACGTTCATACCGAATATGGCGACCACTGCTACCTGGGGCTTCGACACAGTTTGTGTCATGGCTGGGCGGCAGGACCAGCCGCATGGCTTAATCGTTATGTCCTGGGGGTTCAACCCCTTGAGCCGGGAATGAAAACCATCACCGTCAAAGCGCATCTGGGCGATCTAGCCTGGGCACAGGGAACCGTTCCTTCTCCTTTCGGACCCATTCACGTTCGGCATCGTCGAACCCCGGACGGCTCTATCGAAACCGAATGCGACTGTCCCGACCCAGTCGAGGTCAAAAGATAATCCCCACCTCCCCATGGCCATTCCCCCTCCCCGAAGGGTGCGTCTTGACGCACCATCTTCTGACTCAAAAAATCCCAAAAAATTTGCATTTTCATAAAAAATATGTTATACTTATATTAAGGAAGCCCCCAAAGCTTCCCAGAGCCGCACTTCCGGCTCATTCCTCAAAACCTAAACTTTTTCCGCCCCTCTTCCGAAAGCCATCTCATGCCCCCAGACAAAAAACGTGATTACAATCCGATTTCATCCACCATCTTTCCCCGTTTCCCCCTCAGCCCACAGGCCAATCTTCCCAAAGCCCAAAGCCAAAAGCCCAGAGCCCGCCCGAGCCTGCCCACCCCTCCCGCATTTCGTATAAAATGTATTTTTCGTCCCTGGCGCCCCCGAAAACCGCGATCTTTTCCCCCGTCGTCCCCCGGATTTTGTACAAAATGTACAATCCCATTCCAAAGGGAGGGTGGGTTTTCCGAAACCCACCATTAGGTTCACCCGCCAACCATCATTACGCATCTCTAACGTTCCGACGTCTCATCACTCCGCTTTTTCAACGTCTCATCGGACAATTTCTTTTCACCCCGCCATTCCAACACCGCCTGAATCATCCGGTGGTCCGAACCCGGCTTGGGACCGACCGCATAATCGCGAACTTTCCACGAATCATCGACAAAAAAATAATCAATGCGATACCCCCCCACTCCAATAAAAATCGTCGGCTTATTCTGCGATTTGGCAACAACAGCCACATCGTTCATCTCCGCCGCCATACTCTGATACTCAGGCGTCCACGCCAGTGTATTAAAATCGCCCCCGATAATCGTCGGCAACTGATGCTTTTTGACCTGTTTGAGAATTCTTTTCACCTGAACCGTGTGCGGCTTCATCGCATTGAGCAACCCCGTCGTCACAGGCCTTTGGAGCGACTTCAAATGCACGCTGACCACAAAAAACGTTTCTTTTTGCACACTCCACTTGACCGACAGAGCAAAATTACGTTCATCTTTCATACTGAAAAGTTTATCCGGAGCCAGTTTCCCTTTCGCCAAAATGCCTATCCCCATGTCGCCATTAGGCGAATAAGGACCAAATTGATAATTCATCCCGAACTTCCGCGCCAGCGTTCGAAGCATTTTCCCCGGCACCTCCTGAAGCAAAATCAGATCAGCCCGTGCTTCTTCCAGATTCGCCTGAACTTTATCGAATTGAATCCCACGCTCAATGTTATACGAAGCAACACGCAATTTATGTCGTTTCACGTCCAACGCGTCAAGCCGAACCGGCGAGGGTCGCGTCGCGGACTTATTCTCAAAAATGGACGAGGTTTTTGTGGGCTGCGACTCTGCCATGACCCATGACGCCAATAGAACAAGGATACTCCAGGTTGTTAATGAAATTTTCATTTTTCCTCTCCCGATATTACAGAAAACGAGCCGGCCCGAACTTCAATCCGGCCCACGAATCGAATGGTTTTATCGCGATAAGCGTGCATAACCGCCAATGCGTACTTGCCCGGGGATTTATACGTATGATCCACCACACGCCCCACCCCGCTGTCACCGTCGCCGAAGTCCCAGTAAATTTTTCCATCATCAGGCGGATCCACCAGACACGAATCGAAACGAATCCGACATTGCCCCCCCGGCAGCAATTTCGCCCAAATAATCGTCGGACGGGGATACATCCGAATGGCATCCCCAAAAAACTTCAACGCCACTTCCGGATGTCGCGTATGTCCGACCTTCATACTCATCAGAAACAAATTCTTCTGGCCGGCCTTGCTGAGAAAATCATACGCCACTTTGGAATCCGCCTTCAAAATCGGAAGATCGTTTTCACCGTAAAAAATCAAAATCGGCTGATACGGATCAAATCGCGGAATGTCAGGCGTGTAATATTCACGAACAAAATTCGCCTGCCGTGCCGCCACCACACGGAAAATTTCCGGATGACGCAAACCTGTAAAATACATCGGAAATCCCCCCGCCGACCAGCTCGTGATCATAATCGCCCGCTGATCGATATTGGGATTATTCAAAAACCCCTCGGTAATTTTGAGGATGAACTCCTCATCTTTTTTGAGAATGGCAATCCCCGCCGACGGCGACGGCGGAATAACACCCCGAGCCGAACTTACCCCAGGCGCAATCACAACAAACTGATATCGTTCCGCCAGGTGCTTCCATTCGTTAATCTGCATCCGGGCGCTGTCCCACGGATTGGTCCCATGACAGGTGATCACCAGAGGCAAAGGCTTTTTACCGTAGCTCGTGGGCAGATAAATAAAATAATCTCGCCCGAAGTCCTCATCCACCAGATGAAGCACTTTCTTCGGAACCACCTGCGATTGCGTCACCGCGCACCCTGCCAGCATCGCCAGCGTCAACCCGACAGACAGTTTTTTCAAATATTGCAGCGTCCACATGGTTCATTACTCGTTGTTACACGCTTTTTTATCCTGGTAATCAAAAAGCGTATTATTACTATCCTATCGGCATAAATAGTAAAAAATAGATTGTATATTAACGCTTTTTTGTTACAAGAAGAAAGGATACTCTATGAAATGAAACGCAACTTATTTCCCCCATGATTTGCGCAGGTGTCGGAGACTTGAAATGTTACTTCGACAGCGTCACCCGAAGTGTTCGCTCGGTTTTGGCGGCTTTGGGGTTCACCACCGTAAGCTTAACCTCGTAAGTCCCTGCCTTGGCATATTGATGCTGCGGCGAAACTTCATGGGAAACCTCCCCGTCGCCGAAATCCCAGATCACCGCGCCAGGCTTGGGATCGATCGCGGCATAAAATTGAACAGTCAGCGGGTCGCCTCCGATGTCTTTAACCGCATTGATGCGAATAAAGCTATAATCCTGAGTTACTTCACGCAAAAAATCGAACGCCACTTCAGGCCGACGTTGATGAGTCCCGGCGATTTCCTTGATTCGGACCCGATCCATCCCCTGCTCTTTGAGCCAATCATAGGCCTTGCGACACTGAAGACTGATACCCGGCAAATCATTAGAGGCAATGGTAATCAGCACAGGCTGATAAGGATCGATCCTCTCCTGAACGTCCGGCAGAAATCGTGCATCGAACGATCCCATCCGAACCGAGAGCGCTCGAAACACCTTGGGATGTCGAAGTCCGGTGTAATACACCGCATAGCCGCCGCCCGACCAGCCCACCATATAGACGCGATCGGGATCGCCGTTGAGAGAATTGATCGTTTTTTGAACGATATTCAGAATGGCCTGCTCATCTTTCCTCTGACGGTCGATCTGATTTTCAACCGACAATGTACGGGTACTGTCGGTGCCTTTGAGAACCGGCGCGATCACCAGCAAGCCGTAATGCTCCGCCAGCCCTCGCCATTCATGAATCTGCGCCCAGGCAGTGTCAAATGGATTGGTTCCATGACAGGTCACTACAACAGGCCAACGGCTTTCGTTATTATGCCAGGAAGGAATATACAAATAATAATTATATCCGGATTCCTGCTCGACACGCATTTCAGTTGTCCCCGGAACACGATTAAGATTCACGGGGCATCCCGGCAGAAAAACCAGCATCGCCAATCCGGCGATTCCCATTCCAAGCCGGCGGAGGAAAGATGTATATTTCAAAGATGTCATTTTTTTATTTGGTTAACGCCTGAACAATGTTCAACAAGATTGATAAAAACAGAACCACCAATACGACATAGAACGAAGTTTTCCAAAGTGAAACATCGGCGGAACGTCGTGGACTTCCAATGCGGGTCGTGCCGGACGGAACATTGACGATCTCGGCGTCCGCTTCCAGATTGGTCAACTGGCTCATATCGAAGATTTTCCTGGCATGGATGGGCGGTTTGCCCTGCCGAACGGCTTTGAGGTCTTCGAGCAGTTCCTGTGTGGATTGATAACGGTCGTTCCGATCCTTGGCCATCATGGCTTCGATGATCTCAGCCGAGCCGATGGAAAGCTCGGGATTAATATGGTCCGGCGGAGTCAATTGCTCGCGAAGATGTTTGAGCATGACGCCGGTCGGGTTGTCCGCGTCGAAGGGCACGCGCCCGGTGACCATATGATAAAACGTCGCGCCAAGGGAATAAATATCAGCACGAAAATCGATTTCGACTTCGCCGCGAATCTGTTCCGGCGAGATGTAATACGGTGTGCCGTAGGCCCTGCCGGCTTCGGATTGCGCCAGTTGAGTGTCGGAAACTTCTCGGGCCAGACCCATATGCGCCAGCTTGGCCACGCCGTCGGTCGTAATCATGATATTTTTCGGTTTGACGTCCCGGTGAATCAGACCCCGATCGTGAGAATGGGCCAAAGCATCCGCGATATGGATGATG
>JAAZAW010000279.1 GCA_012514125.1 Phycisphaerae bacterium
GCGATTTCTTTTGATCCAACGCATCCTTCGTCCAGTTCTTATAAAACGAAAGATAGTGTGTGGAGGTATATTTCAAAAAATGTCGTCCACTTTCATGAGCGATTTTGGCCTGATCGGTAAACCACTTCCATGGATGGGCTTCATGCAGGAACTGGTTGCTCTCATCAAAACATCGATCATTCAGCAAGACCTGAAACTCTGTCCCTTTGTACTCTTCGCCAGGCCGGCCGTAATACGCCCAGGAGAGCCAATTCTCCGGCAGCGGACGACTCGGCGTCGCAAACCAGCCGAACGAGAAAGTGATCGGCTTATCCAGGGTTATCTTCTGATCCACGAAATTCACTCTCAGCAGAGTTTCGCGATCGGTCCGTTCCACTTCATAGAAACGAGCGGAATCTTGAATCTGCAGCCCTGCCGGAGTTTCGATAAAAAAGCAATGGCCGACATATTCATTCCCAATCCAGACAATCGGGGCAAACCCACTGTTCCACCGGTCCGGCGTTTTTCCGCTGAATTGTTTGGAACTCACCCCGCAGTAATTCCGATGAATCAGCGTGGAGTTGTCCGGCACCAATGGAAATTCCAATGAGACCTTCTCCAGACTCGAACGGTTCTTCAACGGTTTAATCGTTATCGTTGTCCACTGCATGCCGTCGAATTCAATGGTGTTCTCCGTGCTGACCATAAACCGGTCATAACGTTTTTGAAGAACAAACCGGATACGGTCCGGCGACTGCTCCAGAATCCGAATGGGGATCGATCCGCTCTTGCTATCTTCTTTTCCCGATGAAAAACGAAACTCGGCCGGCCTTGCAAGCAACTGCCGGGTTTGTGAAACGATGCCAGACGGCAAAAGAGAATCTTTTGCATACCGATATTCTCGTCCCCACATCCCGATGACAAACGCCTTATCATCCTGTTTTAACGTCAGGGGAATAAAATCATTGGTCACCCTGCGCTCGGCTCCGGCAGGATGCACAATCCAATCCGGCCGGGTTTCCATCATGACAAACGAGCTCTCATGGGTGAAGACTTCTTGATTGTTTTCATACAACGTCGTTCGAACGAGAATCTTTCCTTCCGGCAGTCCTTTCATCGACACATCGACCTTCTGCACCGGAGAAGGGAATCCGGCAATGACGGCTTTTTTAATTTCCTTTCCTGCGGGATCGAATAATCGAACCCTGCCGGTGAGTTTTGATTTTTTTGAAGGGCGATACTGCGAGACATCAGCCTGAATCTCCACCCGCTCATGGCCGGGCAGTGTTTTTACAGTGCTGACGATCGGCAAATTTGCGATAAACTGCCGCTGTGACTGATACATCAATCGGCCATCGGCATCAACGATCCGAATAAGCATACTGTTGACATCCGCATCGTCGAAACTCTCTTTGAAACGAAGGGCACCCCCTGTAAATTCCTTTTTGTGATAAATTTCCTTGCCGGTAAAAGACCGGGTTCCCGGCATGGTCTTCGGATCGTAATATTCTTTCAGGACACTCGGCTGAAGGAACACGTCCATGTGACCCTTCGCCGTCTTTCCCGCAATTTGTGCCTCCAGATCCAATCGACACTGCGAAGGATTCCCTATCCGCGAGAGGCGAACCGTTCCTTCGTTGCCGCCGAGAATAATTTCGGCCATGGCCCCTTCACCGCGAACTTTACTATCGCCCCAGCCCAGCAGAGGAACACCTTCCCGCAGACTTCCTCGCAGAATTTTCACCCGGAGCTTCTGACCTTCCGCAGGATTTTCCAATCCCAGCGAACTCCAGGGAATTTTCGCTTCCAGCGTCGCCCCTGCGTCCTTTGTCTCCTGCGCCTTGACCTCCCACTTCAAGGTGTCGCTTTGCTTTAAGTTCCCGTTTTGATCCAGACTGCAAACAAACCGTCGATCTTCCTTCTTTTCTCCGGCCGGAAAAATCAACTGCCAATCGTTGTTCTCAAGTCCATCGATCTTTTTTTGATCGCTTATCGCCAGGTATAGCCCATCCTGGTCATACGCAAGATTCAACCGAACCGCATCCTCTCTCAATTGGCCAAA
>JAAZAW010000280.1 GCA_012514125.1 Phycisphaerae bacterium
GGAACATCATCTATCCAACCGAAGTCGGATTTTCATGAATTCGGCTTCGCAGACTTTGTGCATCCTGAGCATTTGAGAGAGCGGTATCGTATGTGATATCGCCCGCATCGTACAGTTTGAGAAGAGATTCGTCCATGGTGTGCATACCTAATCGCTGACTTGTTTGAATCAGCGAAAAGAGTTTATGAAAGTCACGTTCGCGAATGAGCGATCGAGCCGCCATGTTCATCACCAAGACTTCAGTCGCCAGCAATCGTTCCTTACGGTTGGCTCCGGGGACGAGCCTCTGGGCGATGATCCCCCGCAGACTATTGGCCAATTGGGTTACAACCTGATTTTGTTGATCCGGCGGAAAGATGGAAACGATTCGCTCCACGGTTTGCATCGTATTGGGCGTGTGACAGGTCGCGATAACGAGATGCCCTGTCTCCGCTGCGGTTAATGCGGTCGCCGTTGTTTCAAAATCCCGCATTTCACCGATACAGATGACATCGGGATTCTGGCGAAGAACGTGAACAAGTGCGCGGGAAAATGATTTAACATCCGAATAGAGTTCCTGCTGAACGATAATGGCTCTTTTATAGGTGTGGACATATTCCACCGGGTCTTCGATGGTGATGACTTTACATCGTCGTTCACTGTTGATCAGATCGATCATATAATTCATCGTCGTCGTTTTTCCCGAACCCGTCGGTCCGGTGATTAAAACCAAGCCATTGGGCAAACGAGTAAGTTCCTCAATGGTTACGGGCAACCGAAGCTCTTCGCGTGTTCGAATATTCATCGATATGGGGCGAATCGACATTTCCGGATTACCCGCATGCAGATAAATCGATACCCGAAATCTTCCCAGTTGATCTTCGAAATGAGAACAGCATAATTGCCAATCCTGTTGAAAAACCTTTTGTTGTTCATCATTCATGAACTGATAACATAAGCGATAGGTGTCTTCCGTCCTTAATGGAGGGACTTCAGCCAGAAGAATTTCTCCATTGATTCGAAAGATCGGCGGCATTCCCGCAATGATATGAATATCGGACGCATTGGCGCGTCGGGCCGTTTGAAGAATCTTTTTAAGCTCAGGTGTCATGGCCATGATTATCAATGCCTCCGTATTCTTCTAAAGAGTCCCGACAATTTGCCGAACAATCCCCGGCCTCGGAAACGGGATAATTCCTGTGCCGGTAATTTCCAGCCGGGACGCAGGGTTAAACAATGCTGCAACGTTTTTTCAGTTGCAGGCATCCCAAGTTGAGATTGACATCGCCCCAATTCATACCATACGAGCGCCGATTTCGGGAGTTCCGTGAATGCTTCCTGCAAGTACGCCAGTGCGGAGGAATAATTTCCGAATTGAAGCAGCAATCGTCCCGCTTCAAGTCGGGCGACGGCGCCTTCGTCGCGGGATATACTTATCGCACTGGATATACAACTTTCCGCCGTCCGACTTTTTCGGTTCAACAGAACTTCCGCCCGTGCAAGCCAGACATACCAGGTGGCGCGTTGTTTCTGAACGGCATTATCGGAATAGGCCTGTGCCTTATCGAATTCGGCATCACGCACACACGCTACCGCTTTTGCAGAAAACAGTTCGGCGTGTTCAGGAAAAAGCTCCAACGCCTTGTCCGCCCAGATTTTGGCTTCCCGATATTCCCCCAATTCGATCAACATTCGAATCTGACCAAACCAACTATCGTAATAGGCGCTGTTTTTTTCCAGCGACCGGGAATAATTCGTTAATGCCGTTTCAAAATCGCCGGCCAACCAGGCGACTGTCGCTCGTTCATAAAAGAACGTTTCATCCCGAATCGGCTCCCCTTTCATATCCGAGGATACGGTACGTTTGCCCTCAAATTCAAGTCGTGAAAATCGGCTCATTCCAACTCCTTCAAAAATCCCCGTCGTAATACCGGCAGCCAGCGAAAGGTCATTCGAGCGATCAGGTCATCGTGCCTGAACAAACATCCGTTGCGAAGAACGTCCCGGACCATCTGTTCAGTGGCACCATGTGCATTGATTGTATAATCGCATGCGATAAAATAACAGTCTGAAGGAACCGAAATCGTCAGTTCTCGGCCATGAAATAAATCCGGCACAGGAAAGTGATCCGCTTTCAGTTCCTCACCGTTGACGACAAAATGGTCTTTCTTCAGATCGATGACGTCACCCGGCATCCCTACAATTTGTCCGACAACCTTAAAAGTTTGCCCCCGATGACCATCGTAAAGCGCGCTGGCGTTCACCATAACCAGATCGCCTCGCCGAAGATGCGAAAGATCGTCTTTGTCCAAATTTCGGCCGACCAATAAATGACCGGAATGAACATTATAATAAGGGTAATCCTGTGAAGTAAACGTATGGGGCAAGGAATTTGAAATCTGCCTGCCGACGAGCCAATAGACTATTCCAAAGGCAATAATAACCGTAGCGACCATTCGCAGTCGTCGAAATACGTTTACTCCGGAATGAATGGCGTTCCAGCCAAGAAGAGTAATCCATGCATGAACTCCCAGCGCCAATCCGATCAGGAAAAGGCCGATATTCGAACCATAAAAAAATAATCCGACCAGAATCAGAACCAGCCAGGTTATGCAATATTTTTTAACGGAATGAAAATTGCCGTCGATAATCTGCTGCAGGCCCGGAATCAGTGAAACGATGATGGAAAACACCGATTGCCCCAGAAGATTCACCCCGGCATTGAATCCTCGTAAGGATACCCTCCAAAACCATCTCATCGTTTTCCCGGAATCTTCAATTTTCTCATAATAGAAATATCGTCTGAGCATTCGCTCAATAGCCCGGAAAGGCTTGGCAATCCCTAATGCTCTTGGCGGATGAACATCAATGGCCACCTGATCCGACGTCAGAACCGATCCACATCGGAAGCACGTCGTCAAGCCGGGCATGTTGTGAAACTGACACCGGGGACATTCCATCGCTAGTGCCCCTGTTCGAGATTAATCCTGTTCTTTTCATCCGGCTCGTAATATTCGCTGGTCGCCTGCTCCTGTTTGATTTTCCCAACGATTTCCGCCAACAGCTTTTTATATGAGCCGCACCCTTTACCCTTGACCCCTTTGATATGCGCCTTTACTTCGCCCGTTTTTGTGATCGTGATTTCGATATCATGTTGTGCCATCTCTTATGCCTCCCACCGTCGAACGTGAATTCGAATCGCCTGGTCGTCCATCTGTTCCTCGTTCACCATTTGGAACCCCTTGGCCTTGAGTTCCGTCATCACGCGGTTGTACATGTAAATCTGTGTCATTTTTTGCGTAAATTCTTCTGCGAGAGTTTTGAGTTCCGCTTCCGTATGCCCAATGCCTTTCGCGCAAACACTGCACCGCCCCCGTTCATTCCGACGAACACGAATTTCTATGCTCCCTTTCGTCAGCACAATCTCCTGACCCGTCGCGATGTTTTCCGAAAGCACCTCGCTCTCGGCCATCGTTACCTCCACGCTCCGTTCCTGAAGTCGCTGTTGAGGCGGCGCACTTTGGCTCACAGAAACATTTCCCTTGACCGCCAGCCCCATCGCTGCCGCCGCTCCCGCCACCGCCGCCGTGATCGCAGGCCAACTGGCGATCACGACCGGCGCAAGCACCAATGAAAAACTCATAGCTCACTCCCTTCTGTCGTAGATTGATTGGGTCTTAAAATTACAATTCCAGTTTTCGCTTACCGGGTTCCTCTTCATCCGCCGATTCCGGCGTGTTCGCAGGCCTGGCCCTTCCCGATGCCCATTTGCGAAGGTCGTCGATCTGTTCGCTCATCGTCTTTGAAAGAGGCACGGTCTGGCGAATCGCCTCGAGAATCCCCTCCGTGGATAGATCTTTCTGTTCGTAAAAAGCATCAAACAGCGAACTCGTGATGGCTTCTTCAATTTCCGCTCCACTGAAACCTTTCGATACCGTGGCCAAACGATCCAGGTCGAACCGCTTTGAATCCCGCCCTTTTTTCTTCAGGTGGACATCAAAAATATTCATTCGTTCCCGCTTGCTCGGCAGATCGACAAAGAAAATCTCGTCAAACCGCCCTTTTCGCAACAGCTCCGGCGGCAGATGGGAAATATCGTTCGCCGTCGCCACCACAAACACCGGGGCGGTCTTGTCCGACATCCAACTGAGAAACGTTCCGAACACTCTCGCCGAGGTTCCGCCATCGGTATTGCCGCCGCTGCTTTGTGAACCCCGAAACGCCTTGTCGATTTCATCGATCCAGAGAATGGCCGGAGAGATCGATTCCGCCACTTGAATGGCCCGCCGAACATTTTCTTCCGACGAACCGACAAGACTACCGAACACCTTGCCCACATCGAAACGCAAAAGCGGCAGCCGCCACACCTGGCTGATCGCCTTGGCCATTAAACTCTTGCCGCACCCCTGGACGCCGAGCAAAAGGACCCCGCGCGGCGAAGGCAGGCCGAAACTCCTCGCCTTGTCGGTAAAAGCCACCGCGCGTTTCAAAAGCCAGGTCTTCAGACCATCGAGTCCTCCAACCGTTGCCATATTTTCCTGCGATTCATAATATTCGAGCATCCCGCTCTTGAGGATAACCTGTTTCTTTTCACTCAAAATGACTTCGACGCTTTTTTCTCCAAAACCCCGATGCCGGACCAGCGTCTTCGCCAATACGTTCTCCGCCTCCGAAAGCGTCAAGCCCATCAGGGCATGAATCACCGCTTCACGCGTTTCCGCATGGATATTCACATCCAGCTTCGGATTGCCCTTCACTTCTTCAATAATCCGATCCAGCAGCATCGCAAAATCCTTCGCTCGCGGAAGATCGAAATCCACGACCGTCAGGTCCTTTTCCAACTCCGGCGGAATCTCCAGCATCGGCGAAACGATCACGATGGTCTTGTAGGTGTTTTTGAGCGAAGCGGCAATCTCCCTGAGGCGCCGGATAATCGCCATATTGTGTCTGCCCAGCATGGCGTGCAAATCCTTGAAAACATAGAGCGCCGGATCCACTATCTCCAGAACCTTGTCCATCGCCACCAGCGGGTCCTGAGTGGCGGTATCTTTATTCTTTTGCAGCATCGCCTCGGTTCCTCCCGAAACCAGCCCGGTCGTCAGCGACCATTCGAATACTTTTTTATCCAACCCCCCGGCTATACGATTGACCAGCGACAACACACGCTGCTCTTCCCATGTCACCACGTAAATCAACGGATATCGGGCCCGAATCAGCACTTCCAGTTCGCTGAATTTCCTGACCGTTTTCCTGACTTCAGGTTCCGTACCCGTGCGTGTATCATTGATTTCCATCGGCAGGCTCTCGGACATCGATCGTTTCCTTTCTCCTCTGTAAGGCCTCATCCGTTTCATCCAATATCTGAGCCACATCCATCAGCGATTCATCGGGCGAAACAAAAATCAATCGGCCGTCGCGCAGAATGCGAATTTCAAAATCGCCCGGACGGCGTTTGTAAGGCTTTGGTTTCATGAAATCAAATTCACTCCCATTTCTTGTGCCAATTTCAGAGCAGAGCGATATTCCTCTTCGCTTACATAGCATACGGGCGCATGGCAAGGGGCCGCCGGAGGAATATAATCGCCTTTTATACTCACCTTGACCTCCGGCACCTCCCGCAGGATCCATGCCAGCATCGATTTTAAACAGCACTCCCGGTGTCCCGGCAATAAAATATGGCGAACGATGACATCCGCCTTATCGATCACCCGTTTCAGGCTCGCCTGGACGACCGAAACATAATCCGGCGCACCAAGTATCTTCTCCGCACATGCGTTGCATCCGCACTTGAAGTCTGCAAGGTACAGATCGACAAGCCCATCCAGAAGCTCGTCGACAATCGGCTGAAAGTACATGTTCGAATTCCATACCAGCCTGACATCCGGATTCGTTTTAGCAAGCAACCGCAGGATTCCATGAATGCTCACCGACGGTTCACCTCCGAGCAGATTCAACGTTTTGGCTCCCTGCGATAATCGCCGGTCGATCGCCGCCGTCAATTGATCTTCATCCAGCTCCTTCGCCGCCCCAGGCTGTTCGTTCCATTCCATCACCATGCAGTAATCGCATCGTAAATTGCACCCGGCCAGATGAACCTGATGCGAAGGAATCAGTTCCTGTTCTTCTTTGAAATTCAGTACGTCGCGATAGCAATGCACCCGATCGGTCAATCCGCAAAAACCTCTTTCCCCGATCAATCGATTGACGCCGCATGCCCTCGGACACAGCCTGCAA
>JAAZAW010000281.1 GCA_012514125.1 Phycisphaerae bacterium
GACAAATTGGAAAAGACGATCGACAAAACGAGAAAGACGATCGACAATTGGCGAAAGTCGATCGTCAAAACGGAAAAGTCGATCGACAATTAGCGAAAGTTGATCGAAAAAAGCCAAAAGTCGGTCGAGTTTTTGTCTTTTTCGACCGGTTTTAGGCTTCGGACGATCAGTACTACTTATCAGGCAAGCCCCTATCTGAGGTTTTTTCTCCGTTTTTTTGAACAGGATAAATTCTAAAGTGAATGTACCGACGGAAGGTCTTTTCCTGATATTTTGTATTCTAAAATTTGTGTTTTATAACTTGCATTAATTTATCAGCAATGGAAAGGCTTCCTGCCGGAGTTTAGCCGTCGATAACTTCAAGAAACAATTCCTCCCACTCCCCTATCGCTTCGGTGGCAGCCTGGGTTTGAGCGGATGTGAGCGATTCAAAATCCAGATCGCCGAAAAGATTGTATTCCCAGGCCTGCTCGCTTTCGACCCACGCAATCAGATCGTCATTGGAGTCGGTAACCACAGTCACCGTGGTCGGAGCAGACACCTCCGTTGCAACAGGCATCGTCCGGGAAATCGACAAGGCTCCAACAATGATTATCAGCGCAGCTACGGCTGCAAAGGAGAATTTATAAATTCGCCGATACCAGTCAAGCCGACGATGTTCGGCGCACATCGCCCCAACGATCCGATCCGTCAGATCGGATGAAAGGGATGGATGCGTAAACTGATCGAACACTTCGCCCGCATCGAATGTTTCATGCCGGTATTGATCGAAGTTTTCCATGTCCGCCTTCTTCCTTATTCTTTCTTGAGCCATTGTCGTAATTTTCCAAGTCCCCGATGCGCTCGGGCCAGGACCGTTCCGATCGGGACGTTCTGCGCCTGGGCGACTTCCTCAAAGGACATCTCCGAAAAATATCGCATCAAAAGCGTCTGTCTTTGCTCGACGGGCAACCCCGCCAAGGCTCGTTGAAGCTCGTCCCCTGCTTCCGCAAGCTCCAGCATGTCATGGGGCTTATCCGTCGTTTCCGCCGGGACATTCGCCAACCAGGAATCCCCTTCCTCATCCAGGCGGTCGTCGATATAGAGTATTTTTCGTTTTCGCCAGTAATCGATCAAGAGGTTACGGGCCAGCCGATAAAGCCACACTTCAAAACGTTCATTTTCTTTGTAGTTTTTCAAGCTACGCACCAGCCGGAGAAAAACTTCCTGCAACAGGTCTTCCGCCTCGGCCTGATGGCCGGTATTTCGATAAAAATATCTCATCAGGTTCGCTCCATAGGCTTCGACCAGTTGTCGATAGGCCTGTTCGGAACCCGATCTTGCCGAGGCCACAATTTCTGCAATCCTTTTGTTGTCCATACCTGATCATATTCTATAGGTATAACGGTGAAAATTGAAAAATATTGCGAAAATAATGAAAATCAACCATCGATGCGGATTTGACTTAAAGAGGAAAAAAGTTTATGATGTCCGAAATTGTCCTATGTCGTGTAAAGTTGTACAAACGAGAGTAAATATGCAATTAAGTGTCCGAGAAGTCGCTAATTTATTAAATGTAAATGAGAAAACCATTTATCGATGGATTAACGGCGGAAATCTGCCGGCGTACCGGGTCAATGGCCATTATCGTTTCAATCGGGCTGAACTGCTCGAATGGGCGACGGCCCAACGGATCAATGTTTCGGTGGATCTCTTCAAAGAACCGGAAATAGAAATCGTAACGATCCCTAAATTGAGTGATGCCCTGGCAGCCGGTGGAATTTTTTATCGGGTGGAAGGAAAAGACAAGGAATCCGCTTTGCGTGCGGTGGTCCAGGTGATGAGGCTGCCGGAGGAAGTGGATCGGGAATTTTTGTTGCAAGTACTGCTGGCACGGGAAGAAATGGCATCGACGGGGGTGGGCGAGGGTATCGCGATTCCGCATGTGCGCAACCCCATTGTTTTGCACGTCAATAAGCCGATGGTAACGCTGTGTTTTCTGGAACAGCCCATCGATTTCGGATCGCTGGACGGCCGGCCGGTGAATTGTTTGTTTACGCTGGTGTCGCCGACGGTTCGGTCGCATTTGTATCTCCTTTCACGGCTGGCATTTGCATTAAAAAATCAGGAATTTAAAGATGTAATCAGGCATCAGGGATCGCGGGAAGAAATCATGTCGCAACTGGTGAAGGTGGAAAACGGACTGGCAGCCGAGAATGCTGAGGACAAATAAATGCAACTTTTTATGGCGGCGTTGGGAATTATCCTTCTGGGTGGTGTTGGTGCGTTGCTGACTTATCGTCGGGCACGGCTGTGTACAGCGTTCGGAGTTGGAGGCGCTGTCGTCGGCGGGATTGCGGGGTTGATTTCGGCGGTATCCGTATTGCTGGGAGAGGAATCGCTATTCTTATATATGAGCTGGGCTGTGCCTTTTGGGTCGCTTAACCTTGTGATCGATAAGATTTCCGCCTTTTTTCTGGTGCTGATTTTTGGGATTGGGGGGTTGGCGGCGGTATATGGTGGGGAGTATTTGTCGGCGTATCGAGAAAAAAAATGGCTTGGGGGGGCGTGGTTTTTTTATGCCCTGCTGATGGCGGGGATGGCGGTGGTGGTGACGGCGAGGAACGGGGTGCTGTTTCTGGTGGCGTGGGAGGTGATGTCGCTGGCATCGTTTTTTCTGGTAACGTTCGAGGATGAGGAGTCGAGCGTTCGGGAGGCGGGGTGGACTTATCTGGTGGCGACGCATATCGGGACGGCATTTTTGACGGCATTTTTCATTTTGCTGGGTCGCGAGACGGGATCGATGGATTTTCATACCTTGCCGGTGGTTGGGCCGGCGACGGCGAACGTGCTTTTCGCGTTGGCGTTGGTGGGGTTTGGGACCAAGGCGGGGTTGATGCCGATGCACATCTGGCTGCCTGAGGCGCATCCGGCGGCACCGAGCCATGTGTCGGCGGTGATGTCGGGAGTGATGATCAAGACGGGGATTTATGGAATTGTCCGGACGCTGACGATGCTGGGCGAGGGGCCGATGTGGTGGGGTTGGCTTTTGATCGGAGTGGGGGTAATTTCGGGGGTGATGGGGATTTTGTTTGGATTGTCGCAGAGGAATTTGAAGCGTCTGCTGGCGTATTCGAGCGTCGAGAATATCGGAATTATTACGATCGGATTGGGAATGGGCGTGCTGGGGATGAGCGTCGAATCGCCGGGGCTGATGGTGGCGGGATTTGGAGGGGCGTTTTTTCATATTTTGAACCATGCCCTTTTTAAAGGATTGCTTTTTATGGGGGCGGGGGCGGTTCTGCACACGAGCGGGACGGCGATGATGGACCGGCTTGGCGGGCTTGGCAAGACGATGCCGTGGACGTCGGGGTTGTTTTTGATCGGGGCGGTCTCCATTTCGGCGCTTCCACCTTTTAATGGATTTGTGGGAGAATTTTTGCTGTACCTTGGGGCGTTTTCGCATAACGATGTTTCGTCGGGGGTGGAGACGGCGATTTTTGTAACGGTTGTGATTGGCGGGCTGGCGCTGATCGGCGGATTGGCGGCGGTATGTTTCACGAAGGCGTTCGGGATTGTTTTTCTGGGTGAGCCGAGGAGCGAGGCGGCGAGGCATGGGCATGAAGCGGGCTGGGCGATGAAAATCGCGATGGCGATACCGGCGGCGGGATGTCTGATGGTTGGAATTTTTTCGCCAAAGATTTTTGAGACGATCGGAACGGTGATCGGCGAGATTGTAAAGTTGCCGGCGGGGGAAATTCAAACTCAGGTGGCGGCGACGTCGGGGGTACTTTGGCAGGTGGTGGAAGTGGGAGGAATTTTTGTCGGGGCGATTTTGATATTGGGGGTTGTGAGATGGCGGCTTTTGCGCGGGCGGGAGGTGACGTCGGGGCCGACGTGGGATTGCGGGTATGCGTCGGGGTCGCCGAGAATTCAATATACGGGTTCCTCTTTTACCGAGCCTGTTGTGACGCTTTTCGAGATGTTTATCCGCAGCAAGAAGACGGTTCATTCACCGGGCGGACTTTTTCCGCAATCGGCGTCGATGAAAAGCCAAACGTCTGACATTTTTACGGAGCACGCCTATCGTCCGGGGTTTGTGTGGGTTGGTAAAAAACTTTCGAAGTTGTGGTGGCTTCAACAGGGACGAGTGCAGTTGTATGTGCTTTACATTGCGCTGACGCTGTGGATTCTTTTGATGTGGAAATTGAGGTAAGGGTCGATGGAGACGATGCGTTGGATTCCGCCGCTTCTGGGATTGATTTTATCGCCGTTGCTGGTGGGAATTATTAACAGGACGAAGGCGAAGTTCGCAGGCCGGGCGGGTCAGCCTGTGCTGCAATTGTATTTTGATTTGTGGAAGCTGATTCGCAAGGGTGCGGTTTACAGCCGAACGGCGGGATGGGTTTTTCGTGCTGGTCCGATGGTGGGACTTGGCGCGGCGGGTACGGCGCTTTTGCTTGTACCGATGGGCGGGGTGGAATCGGTGATTTCGTTTCGGGGCGATTTGATCTTGTTCGCCTATTTATTCGGGATGATGCGCTTTTTCACGGTATTGGCGGC
>JAAZAW010000282.1 GCA_012514125.1 Phycisphaerae bacterium
CAAACTTAAGGACTCTACCGAACTACTCCAGTACGCTATTCAATGGGCACAAAATGAAAAAATGCGATAGGAAACCTTTCTCGGCAGAAAAATTTTTCTTTCTTGTCGCATTGAAGCTTTGCGCCGGAATGGTTTTGAATCCGAGGTAGATTCAAAATCTCCTAAAGCCCATGACGTTATGAAACCACCCGCATTGCGCAATTTTTATCGGATATCGATTAAGGGATTTCCCTGATCATTGAAAGGGGAGTTTTGCCGATTGATTAAACCGGCTTCTTTCCATTAAATATAAAAACGGAATTATGATGTACAATGCGGGGCAAGGCTGAATGAATCAAGATTGAGTTTGAGGTTGGGGCTGTCGAAATCTTACGGGGGATTTCCTGTTCTTCCCGTAATGTCCGACCCTGAATGTTCTCAAAATTTTCATTCTGAACCCATCCATGTATGATTCATAAAATGGCTCTGCATCGATCATCAAATTTAAGCCAAGGGAGAGATTCATGTTGGATTTGAAAATCTCGAAACTGAACCGGAGCGACGAAAATCAGAAGACCTTTTGCCCGTTGTGCGGCACGTCCATGAAAGAATCTCGACGATTTCGCGATCAGGGCGTCCTGCATCTTTGGTTCGAATGCGAACGATTGAGCTGTAATGGGTGGATCGTAAAAAAAGTGGCTTCTGTTTATAATTCCTTTTCGGGCCAGACATTTTTTACTTTTGGGCATAAGGAACGCACATGATACTTTTTGACTATTTTATGAATGGTCCCTTCAAGGCACGAGAGTTGCTTGGGCATACCCGGCATTTTTCCGAAACAAATTATCGTATTTGCCTTCAAATCAGTAAAGTGGCGGAACTTTTGGCTTTTGTCGCTGTGTACGATCCTCACACCATGATCGAGCTGAATAAATGGTTCGACCAGATCGTTTCTCTGGCCACGGAGGAAAATCAGCTTCAGGTGGCAGCCATTGCCAAATCCGCGGCTTCTGTTTCTGAAGATTTAATCATGTCACAGACGTGTACTCCTATCCAGTCATATCCGGAACTCCAAGACAAGCAAACAAATCAGGCTCAAAAAGTCCGACAGCTTAAACAAGAAATTGTTAATCGCCTGGCGGATAAGCTTACCCAAATGGGCGTCAAAATTCCCGATTGGCCTGAACAGGGATTATTCAGTTCTGATTCAGAACCTTTAATGAGCATCACCGCATAATTTCCGGTGCAGACATTTGCCCTGCTCTTAATTACTCTGAGCACAATTTTGTCGTATCGCTACGACGAAAAACTGACATTGTGTCACATCAAAATCCTGTATAGCTTCATAAACTTATGACATATAATTAATTAAGCAAGCGACTACTTTGGCATGTCATTTGCAATATTCTTTACAACGACATGAATTTTGAGACAAACTTACGAAAGTTCAGGAGAAATTTAAATTATGTTTCGATTTATGAATAATATGAAAACAGTCATGTTACTGGCAGCGTTAATGGCGATATTTGTCGTGGCGGGAAATGCCATCGGCGGTAAGAGCGGTATGATTTTCGCGCTATTCCTCGGTGGCGGCATGAATATTGTCGCTTATTTTTTCAGTGATAAAATCGCCCTGCTGACCATGGGCGCCAAACCCCTGCCCGAAACGCAGGCTCCGGAGATTCATCATATCGTCAGCCAGCTTGCACAGCGTGCGGGCATCCCCAAACCCAGAGTTTATCTGGCTCCGACCGAAGTGCCCAATGCCTTCGCCACCGGTAGAAATCCGCAGAACGCAGTGGTCTGCCTGACGTCGGGCATTATGAAAATATTGAATCGCGATGAACTCGCCGCAGTCATCGGACATGAACTGGCCCATGTCAAACATTATGACGTTTTGATCAGCACCATCGCTGCGACAATCGCCGGTGCCATCAGCGCACTGGGATACATGTTATACTTTATTCCGATTGGCGGATCGTCGGATGACGACAACGGCAATCCACTGGCGGCCATTGCCATGATTATTCTGGCCCCTATCGCCGCTGCCTTGATTCAAATGGCGATATCACGAAAGCGGGAGTACAACGCCGACAATTATGGCGCGGAATTGATGGGCGATCCGATGCACCTGGCGACCGCACTGGAAAAGTTACATAGCGGCAATGCGAGAATGCCGATGAATCTGGCGAATCCGGCCCAGGCGAGTTTGTTCATCATGAAACCCGCCATGACGCATCAGTCGCTGGCAACCTTGTTCAGTACGCACCCACCGGTGGAAAAAAGAATTCAAGCCCTGATCGGCCGGCCGCGCGTTTAACAAACAGCGAATTGTCTTTTTCGGCAATAGCTAAACGAGGGAGGTAATACGACTATGGCACGTTTGGATAAACTCACCGTCAAAGCTCAGGAAGCCATCGCCGGTGCACAGAATCTGGCGAATCAACGAAATCATTCCGTCATCACCGGCTTACACTTGCTGGCGGGATTGCTGGAAGAAGGTCCGTCGGGCCTGGCTGCAAATCTGATCGAAAAAATCGGAGCCAATTACACGCAGGTTCGATCGGTTGTCGAAAGTGAACTTAAACGCCTGCCCACGGTCAGCGGCACAGCGCCGACGCCCGACCAGGAACTGATGGAAATTCTGAATCAGGCTCAAACCCAGGCAACCCAACTCAAAGACGCCTATGTCACGGTCGAGCACCTGCTGCTGGCACTGGCAAGCGTGAAAGGAACCGCCAAAGAAATCCTGTCGACCTTCGGGATCGATCACGATCGGCTGCTTAACGCGATGAAAGAACTTCGAGGTTCGCAACCTGTGACCGATGAACACGCGGAAGAAAAATATAACGCGTTGCAACGATACGGGCGCGACCTTGTGGAAATGGCGCGTCAGGGCAAGCTCGATCCGGTCATCGGGCGTGACGAGGAAATCCGTCGATGTATGCAGGTGCTTTCACGGCGAACGAAAAATAATCCCGTGCTCATCGGCGAAGCGGGCGTGGGCAAAACCGCCATCGTCGAAGGACTCGCCCAGCGAATCGTCAACGGAGATGTGCCTAATACACTCAAGGACAAACGCGTGGTAGCTCTGGACATGGGCACCTTGATCGCCGGTGCCAAATATCGCGGAGAATTTGAAGATCGGCTCAAAGCGGTAATCCGCGAAGTCACCGAATCTCAGGGCCAGGTGATTTTGTTTATCGATGAATTGCATAATGTCGTCGGCGCAGGACGGGCCGAAGGATCGATGGACGCAGGCAACTTACTTAAGCCCGCGCTCGCTCGTGGCGAGCTTCGCACCATCGGCGCAACGACCCTGGACGAATATCGAAAATATGTCGAAAAAGACCCCGCCCTCGAACGCCGCTTTCAGCCGGTGAACGTCCCGGAACCTTCCGTGGAATATACCATTGCCATTCTTCGCGGTTTAAAACCTCGATATGAAATGCACCATGGTGTGCGGATCACCGATTCGGCCATCATCTCGGCAGCCACTTTGTCGCATCGATACATTACAGATCGGTTCCTGCCGGACAAGGCCATCGACCTGATCGATGAAGCCGCTGCGCGTGTTCGCATCGAAAACGATTCGCTGCCCAGCGAGCTTGACGAAATTCGGCGAAAAATCATGCAGCTTGAAATCGAACGCGAAGCCATGAAAAAAGAAACCGATCCGGCCACCCTTGAACGGCGCGACCGATTAGAAGAACAACTCTCGGAACTCAAAGAAAAAGATTCGCAGTTAACGGCCCGATGGGAGCAGGAATCTGCCGCCATTCGTCGTATTGGTGAATTGAAAGAAAAAATCGAACAGACGCGAATTCAATTTGAAAACGCCCAGCGAACCGGCAATCTCGAACAAGCCGCCAGATTGCGATACGGGACAATGGTCGAAATGGAAAAAGAACTCACCGAGGCGCAGGAACGTCTGACCGCGATGCAAAAAGATGGTCAAAGCCTGACCAGCGAAGAAGTCGCAGAAGACGAAATCGCCGCGATTGTCTCCAAGTGGACCGGCATTCCCATATCGAAATTGATCGAAGGCGAAAAAGAAAAATTAATGCACATGGAACAACGTCTCAAAGAGCGCGTTGTCGGTCAGGATGAAGCGGTTGAAGCGGTTTCCAACGCTGTGCGTCGTGCGCGTTCTGGTCTGAGCGATCCGCGACGGCCTATTGGAAGTTTTCTTTTCCTCGGCCCTACCGGTGTGGGCAAGACCGAACTCGCAAAAGCGCTGGCGGAATTTCTTTTCGACACCGAAGAAGCCATGGTCCGAATCGACATGAGCGAGTTCATGGAACAACACTCCGTCGCGAGGCTCATCGGGGCGCCTCCGGGCTATGTGGGCTATGAAGAAGGCGGACGTCTCACCGAAGCGATCCATCGCCGGCCTTACTCGGTCATTCTTTTCGATGAAGTCGAGAAGGCACATCGCGATGTATTCAATGTGCTCTTGCAAGTGCTCGATGACGGACGCCTCACCGACGGCCAGGGACGAACCATCGATTTCCGCAACACTGTCATCATTATGACCAGCAACATTGCTTCCGAAGGCATTTTCAAACTGGCTTCGGAAAGTGCGCAGGACTGGGAAATCGAAGCTCACGTCAAAGAAGCTCTGCGTCAATTTTTCAGACCGGAATTCCTCAATCGGCTCGACGAGATCATGGTGTTCCATCCGCTCAGCCGCGATAACCTGATCCATATCGTCGAGATTCAATTACGATACCTCGAGCAGCGGCTCGCGGATCGCGATCTTAAATTCAAAGTCACCGAACAGGCGAAAAATTTGCTCATCGAACTGGGATATGATCCATCGTTCGGCGCTCGGCCTCTCAAGCGGATGATTCAGAAAAACATCGAAAATCCGCTCGCCAACGAACTTTTGGCAGGAAAATTCCTTGCCGGTGACACGGTCGAAATCGACGCGGAAAGCGGCCGGTTCGTCATCCGTAAAGACAGCGATTAATCGACAAATACAAATAGATCACAACTGCGCGATCATAAAACCACGCAGTTGTGATTTTATTGTTTGGTTGGCCTTCGTTTGAAGGACTAAAACCCAAATAACGTCGCAAAGAAATTGTAGAAATTCAAAACGCCTCCAGCTGCCCCCAGACCATATAGCCATCCGGTCCAGTCACAGCCCATTGACCCGAGCATACCAAGTGAAGGCACAGCAAAAAATACCACTCTTCGTAACATTGGTTTACCCTCCCCTATATGGTTGCAAAAAATCGACGTCTTTTGACGTCTTTGATTTTATTATAACCGAATGGATAAAAAAAGAAATAACTTTGTTCTCAAGACTTGAAATAATATTTTAATCCCTTTTTCATCCAATGTTATTCCATGCCATCACCTTGTGAATGTGCTGTCGAAAAACCCACCCGAAAATCACAAAAAAAAGACAGAGGCGAATGAATTTTTCACCCCTGTCCTGAAAATTCAGACAGAACATTGAACCGCTTACGCTGTGACGTTTCTCGCCGCCATTGAAGACACTTCCGCGGCGCCGTCCGTGAGTTTAATCTTCCGACCTTTTAACGAAACAGCCTTCCGAACGATCTTTTCATTGCACCATTCAGGAATATACCGCTTTTCCGCCTTGAAAAGTTCTTCCGCCATCTTGCGAATTTCCGCCGGACAGCAAACCGCACTCGTGAGCGGATCGAGCATCATCGCGTGGATGATCGACTCGCGATTTTTATCCAGAATGCCCTGTGCGGTAAGCTCGAACACCGCCATGTTCGATCGGCACAACGCCGCCACCTGTTCAGGAAGATTACCGAAGTACGTCGGGGTATATCCCTGCTTATCTACCAGCACCCCCACTTCCACGACACCCGAAAGTGGAAGGTTCGGAATCAGTCCTGTATTCGGCACCGAAGCGTAAATCGTCTTCTGACGATCGAAATGATGCGCTTCGATAATCGACGAGGCATACTCGTGACTGCGTTCCAGCGATAACTCTTCTTTGCCGTCCGCCATGCGGCGTCGATGCTCATCCGTAGACTTACGCCACTTGGGCCAGTTGTCCGCATAAAAACTCGAGCCGCCCAGGTAATTCGTCCGGCAATATTTCTTGATCAATTCCGGACGTTTGCGAAAATACGGAACATATTCCGAAAAGTGTCCGCTCGACTCGGTGACGAAATAACCGAACTCTTTCATCATCTCCAGACGAACCGGGTCTTTTTCGTAGATGCTTTTCTTTTTCATTGCCGCAAGCAAAATCGGATAGACATCCTGCCCCTTCCATTCAAGCTCGGTGAACCACGCCATGTGGTTGATTCCGCCGCAACGCCATTTCAATTCTTCGTAGGGAATCCCCGCCATATCCGCCAGGTGTTTCGACGTGCCCTGTACGCTGTGGCACAAACCGACATAAGGCTGATCGGAAAAACGGGTGGCCCCTAACGACATAATCGACATTGGGTTGGTATAATTCATGATTAGCGCATTGGGACAGTGTTTTTTCGCATCAGCCAGAATTTCCAGGAATGGCGGCAATGTTCGCAACGCCTTCATGATCCCACCCGGGCCGATCGTATCGCCGATACACTGATCAATACCGTATTTTTTCGGAATATCGTTATCGAACCGAACGCACTTGGTGCCCGAAACTTCAATCGTACTGATAAGATAGTCGGTACCCTTGAGGACTTCCTTGCGGTCGGTCGAGGCTTCGAGCTTCCAGTGGGCCTTGCCCATCAACTCAAACAATCGTTTCATCAATCGAACATTAACAGCCAGACGTTTTTCATCGAGATCGACAAGACCAATCGTTCCGCGGTCCAGACCTTCAATGTTCAAAATGTCCGTCATCAGAGGCTGAGTAAATCCGCTACCGGCTCCAAGTAGTGTAATCTTGACCATTATTTTTAAAACTCCTGAAAATAAAATACAAAATCCTTGGGTATTATGACCTGTCTCCTTGAAATATAAAATGCGATATTATAGACTATGATATATGATTTTCGACCATCGCATCATACATTCAAACGAACCCAAACGAGAATGCTGCCACATCCTCGACGATATTTTCAATCATCCACTACAGGTTTATAGCTCTATTTGCGCCCGTTGGGGTCCAAATATGTCTTTTGCCCGAAAAAATTCCGATTTTTTCGGAATCGAACTCATTACCGCTGGAAATGCGATTTTCATTCAAAACCAGAACCGCTATCATGTCCGTCCCGGCGAGGTGTATCTCCTGCGAAAACAATGTACCCATCTTTACCAGACCGGCCCTGCGAAATTTCTCCATAAACGTTGCGTCGGTATAAAAGGTCCGTTGCTCGAACCGCTCCTGTTGACCACCGGCCTGCATGAATGTGATCATATCGTCCCGCTGAATCCATTAAAAATCACCGGCATCTTCCGCAAAATCCATCAAATTTTTCATCGGAAAGAACTTGCCAGACTTCCCGAACTTTCGCTCCTGGCTTATCAACTGCTCATCGAACTCGGCAAGACTCGCCAACCTGTTTATCCCCCGCCGATCCGTCAGGCGATGAATTTCATGGAAGCCCATCTTGCCGATCCGATCTCCGCGGAACAAATTGCCCGGAGTACAGGCCTGAGCCTCACACATTTCAATCGCCTGTTCAGGCAACACATGAACCTCTCGCCCATCGCCTGGTTTATCCAAAAGAGAATGACGCGCGCTCAATATTTATTAGAACACACACTGATGTCCATCAAGGAAGTCGCCTTGAATGTCGGCTACGATGAACCGCTCTATTTTTCCGCCCAGTTCAAAAAATTCTGCGGCATAAGCCCCAAGTTCTATACCGACAAATATCGTCGGTCACATCAATATCCTCCCCCGGCAATGGAAAATTCCGGTCCCTGTTATTAAATTCGAAAATTCGCAATAGCCCGACTTATCACAATTTCCGGTTTTTCCTGCTTTTTGAAGTAAAAAAACTTTTTTTACCCTGAATTCGATATCTCTTGACTGCTTTATACAATAAAATATAGTAAATTGTTTACCGGATAAGAGATTTCGCTATTTTTACTTACGCCGGGTCCGATTTATCGGATATGGCCAAAGCGAATTCCAACAATCGAATTTAGATTTGGAGCAAATGGTGTCAGGAGTTAATTTAGATTCTAAAATTGTGGGCGAAGCGATTACCTTCGACGATGTGAGTCTGATTCCCGCGCGTTCGGGTTTCGTACCTTCACAAGCGGATACGCGGACCGCATTGACGCAGAAAATCCAATTGAACATTCCTCTCGTTTCCGCGTCGATGGACACGGTGACCGAATCCCCTCTCGCCATTGCGCTGGCTCAGGAAGGCGGCATCGGGTTTATCCATAAAAATCTCCCCATCGCCACACAGACCCGCGAGGTCGATAAAGTTAAACGCAGTGAAAACGGTGTCATCACCGATCCTATTACTCTGAACCCGAACGATACGATCGCCCGTGCCCGCCAGGTGATGGACGATCATAATGTCTCCGGAATTCCGATTGTCGTCGAAAACGACAAACTCGTCGGCATTATCACCCGTCGCGACATGAAATTTCTTGTCTGCAGCGACGATCAACCCATTTCGGACATAATGACCAAAGAAAATCTCATCACCGCCCAACCCAATACAACCCTGGACGAGGCAGAAAAAATTCTGCATCGTCATAAAGTTGAAAAACTATTACTTGTCGACAAAAATTACTGTCTGACCGGTTTGATCACCATGCGGGATATCGACAAGGCTCGGCAATTCCCCCAATCGTGCAAAGACGACCGTGGCCGACTGCGAGTCGGTGCCGCAGTCGGGGTTCATGACTACGAACGCGTCGAATCGCTGATCAAGGCGGGCGTGGACATTATCGTCGTCGATTCCGCTCACGGACACAGCGAAAATGTCATCGAGACGGTGAAAACCATCAAAAAACAATACAATATTCAACTGGTCGCGGGCAACATCGCCACGGCAACGGCAGCCAAAGACCTGATCGACGCCGGCGCCGACGCCGTTAAGGTCGGCATCGGTCCCGGTTCAATCTGTACGACACGAGTCGTCAGCGGTGTGGGAGTACCTCAAATTACCGCCATCATGAATGTCGCCGCGGTGACCGACCCGGCCAACATCCCCCTCATTGCCGACGGCGGGATCCGATTTTCAGGCGATATCACCAAGGCCCTGGCCGCCGGCGCCAACGTCGTGATGCTCGGATCGCTCTTTGCCGGACTTGACGAATCTCCCGGACGCATGGTCATCTATAAGGGCCGTCGATACAAAGAATATCGCGGTATGGGATCGATGGGCGCCATGGTTGCCGGTTCCGCCGATCGTTATGGCCAGGGCAAGACCGGCAAGCTCGTCCCCGAAGGTGTCGAAGGCCGAGTCCCCTATCGCGGATCGCTCGGTGATTTCGTCTATCAGATGATCGGCGGACTCCGCGCCGGCATGGGATATTGCGGTGCTCAAACCATCGACGAACTTCGCCGAAAATCGCAATTTGTCCGCGTTACTCAGGCGGGTCGGCTTGAAAATCATCCGCACGATATTACAATAACCCAGGAAGCACCGAATTACAGCTTCGAATATATGTCAGAGGGCTAAACGATGAAAAATACTTTAATGATTGTCTGCGGTATGGTCTTGACGGCGATTCTGGCCGGTTGCGAAGCAACTGCCAAGTCCGATATGGCGGAACCCACCTGGGAAAAAACCGCCAGCTATGAAAAAATTATGTCGGCCCCGTCTGTGACTAGTCCGCTCACCCCGCGATCGTGGGAGCAAACCCACGCCGATCCGGAACCTTCGATCGTTACCCACTTCGGCAGCTATTTCGAAGACCCTATTGTTCAATGCGGCGATGGAAACGACACCTATGGCTGGACCTGGCTTGACCCCGGTGCGGTCTTCTATAGTCCCGTTCGCTATACCATCAACTTTATCGCCCTGCCGATAAGTATGATCAAGGAACCGCCCGGCGTGCTCCAGTGCACCGACCTCGACCAGCCGATTGAGGAATGTATACAACAACAGCAGCCTCAGGATGAGTGCACCATTCAATAATTTTACATTTTAAAATCAGTTTTTTTCAGGTTTCTGGATAATCCGCCGGCTTTTAGGCCGGCGTGTTAATTTTGAAAGAGGAAAGACGATATCGGGAATATGACCCGAAATCAAAATATCGAGAAAGGGCTTTAGGTCAGATGAAAGAAACAATCGTCGTATTGGATTTCGGATCGCAGTATTCCCAGCTTATCGCCAGACGAGTGCGAGAAAACCATGTCTTTAGTATTCTTTTGGCCCCTGAAACTCCTATAGAAAAAATTATGGAATATCAACCCAAAGGAATCATCCTTTCAGGCGGCCCGTCAAGCGTCTATGAAAAAGGCGCCCCCCGCTGCGATTCACGACTTTTCGACCTGAATCTGCCTGTGCTCGGTATCTGTTACGGCATGCACATCGGCGCGGAACTGCTGGGTGCAAAAGTTCAAAGCGCCAAGGCCAGGGAATACGGCAGGTCGCATCTTTGGGTCGATGAAAAAGACGAACTGCTTGCCCACGTGCCCACCGAAACAACCGTCTGGATGAGTCATGGCGACATCGTGGAAAATCTGCCCGCAACCTTTGTTCCGCTGGCTCATACCCAAAATTGTTCCCACGCCGCGGTATATTATCAGGAAAAAAAATTTTACGGTGTGCAATTTCA
>JAAZAW010000283.1 GCA_012514125.1 Phycisphaerae bacterium
ACGCGCCGGTTCTGATCTTCGACGAAGCCACCAGTCAAATCGACGCCGACAGTGAATTCAAAATTCAACAGGCCATCGATGAATTTCTCCCTGGTCGAACCGCGCTGATTATCGCTCACCGATTCAGCACCATTAAAAAAGCCGACAAGATCGTCGTCATGGATCGCGGCAAGATCGTCGCGTGCGGTTCGCATCAGGAACTTATCGATTCCTCGCCGCTCTATCAAAGTCTCTATCAGACCCAGCTAAAAGGTTTGCAGCAGGACGCATAAACGGGTATATTTTTCGGCAGGGTGGATTTTCTTAAATCCATCATTTGTTTCAACGATAAATGAAACGGTGGGTCTAGGAAAACCTACCCTACAGGAGACATACTGATGTTGGACTGCATTTTCTGTAAAATCGTCGCCGGTAAAATTCCATCGCTCAAAATCTACGAAAACGATCATGTTCTGTCGTTTCTGGATATCGGCCCTCTCTCCGATGGGCATACGCTCGTGATTCCCAAAAAACATTATACCGTTCTGCACGAAATGTCCGATGTCGATCTTGCGGAAATCGGCAAAGCGTTGCCGCGAATCGCCCAGGCGGTGATGGCGGCTACCGGAACCGACGCTTACAACGTGTTGCAAAATAATGGTCGAACCGCCGGTCAACTTGTCGATCATGTTCACTTTCATATTATTCCTCGCGTGAACGACGATGGTCTGGGTTATCGCTGGAACGCCCAAAAATATCCCGAAGGCAAGGACAAAAAAATTCAACAGGCGATCATCGCCGAATTGCGCTGATCGGGGTGTTTTCATGACCAGTCGTGATGCCGCCCTCAAGATCGTCCATCGCCTGCGTCAGCAGGGTCATCAGGCCTATCTGGTCGGCGGCTGTGTTCGTGATATCCTTCTGGGTCGAGAGGTTCACGATCATGATATCGCTACCAGCGCCTCGCCTGATGAAATCTTTCGTCTGTTTCCAAAGACTCTTAAGGTCGGTGCCCAGTTCGGTGTGGCTATGGTCGGCATGGGAGGCCGGTGGATCGAAGTGGCTACGTTTCGCTGCGATGAAGGGTACACCGATGGTCGTCATCCCGACCGCGTGCGTCCCGGCTCGATCGAAGAAGACACCCAACGCCGCGATTTCACCATCAACGGCATGTTCCTCGATCCTGCAACCAACGAAGTCGTCGATCTTGTCGGTGGAAAATCCGATCTTGAAAACCGTATCATTCGTGCCATAGGTCAACCGGCTCAGCGTTTCGACGAAGACCATCTTCGCATGCTTCGTGCCGTCCGATTCGCCGCACAACTTGAAGATTTTCAGATTGAAGAACAAACCGCTCAGGCCATAAAAACGCTCGCGCCTCAAATTCGGAAAATCAGTGCCGAACGCATTCTCGACGAACTCAAAAAAATCCTTCTGAGTCCCGGTAGAACCCTCGGCATCGAATTAGCCGATCAATTGGGACTTCTCGAACACATTCTGCCCCAGGTCCACGCTCTGCACGATCAACCCGCGAAATCTTTCACCGGTCAACCTCTTGCCGATGACGCCTTTACACAAACGCTCCGCGTCCTGAGCGCCTTGCCTGGTCGCTGTAAATTTGAAACCGCACTGGCCGCTCTGCTGCATCTGACGGGCGTGTCGAAACAAGATCCCCTGGAATGTCAAACACCGATCCGCACTCGTTTGAATTCCGCCCAGATGAATCCTTCCGCGATCTGCGCCGGCAGCATTGCCCGAACTCTCACATGCAGCAATCAGCAGCGAATCGATACCGTTTGGCTGACGCAATTTCTCCCGCTTCTTGGACGCGCCGATACGTTCAAGCTCAGCGAAATCAAACGAATAAAAATCTATGGCTATTATGACGCCCTGATCACTTTATTTCGCGCCCGAACCGACGCAGGTTTGGAACCGCCCCGACTTATCGAATCCATCGAGCAACAAGCGGCTCATATCGACCCCGAAACGCTCGTGCAGGACCCGTTCATCACAGGTCAGGACCTCCAGGACACTCTGGGCCTGAACCCCGGCCCGTTCTTTCAGGAAATTCTGGGCAAAATCTACGACGCCCAACTCGATGAAACGATAAAGACTAAGTCCGAAGCCCTTGATCTTGCCCGCACTTTCATTTCGCGAAATTCATAGGCGTATTCGTCTTTCCGCCGTCTGTTGTTTGCAGCCCATAGCTCGCATTTATTTCCCCGCCATCGCCTTGATGACCTGCGAAATCGTGCTCAGGTTTGTGATTCGCAGACCGAACTTCTCGCCTACTTTCACGGTCTGGCCTGTCCCGATACACTTGTTGTTGATCATCAATTCCAGCGGTTCGCTGACGGTTTTATTGAATTCGATAATTGCTCCGGGCGCCAACTTGACCACTTCGCCCATTGGCATGACCTTTTCCGCCAAACGAACGATAATGGGAACCTGTAACCGTAAAATCCGTTGAATTTCCGCTGTTTTTGGAAAATCAATCTGCCTGGAAGGAGCTGCCTGTAACGTCTCTGCTTCGTTATACACCACCTGATACAAACCCTTTCCCTTGCCGGATGTCTTTTTACTCTCTGGATCGTCAACTATCGTTGCCGATTCAGAGGTCCCTTTTAAAGCTGTTTCGCTTTGCAAAAGCATTTCAATGTCGCTCTGATCCATAACGTCCCTCGCATATTCAGCAGCTGTGACTCATAAACAGGAACTTACTTACGCAGCGTATTGTTGCGAAACCTTACACCCGGTAAAAAATATTTCAAATACGACCCATATTTATATTATGATTATCGGTCGTTATCATCAACGGCTTTAACCCTTCCAAACTGATAATTTCTCTGATTTACACTTCCGGCATGGGTGGGATATGCTTAAACCCTAATGTCGAAAGGTATTTTTGGGTCTGACGGTGCATCACGTTCGCATCAGCTACACTGTGATCATCGTAGCCTAACAAATGTAACAGTCCATGAACAATATAAAGGGCCAGTTCCGTGCCTGGTTCGACTTTGAATTTCGCTGCTTTTTCACGAGCCAGTTGGCTGTTAACAATAATCTGCCCCAGCCATTGCGAATCGCCCGGTTCGCTCAGATTGAACGAAAAAACGTCGGTTCGATAACGCTTATGAGCATATTGTTGGGCAAAATCTGCCATCCGTTTATCGCCCACCACTGCCACCGAAATCTCCGCCTTGCGAACCTTTTGGTCTGAAAGGACTGTTTCGACAATGTTGACAATTCGCTTGGGCGAGAGAGGCAACTTTCGCACAAACGAAGTCACATCGATCCGGTAGTCCGTTTTCATGACTAAATCCCTGTAGCCACTTTGGTTGTGGTGGTTTCGGGAGTCGATGTCTGAGCCGTTTGCGTCGCTGCTGTGGAAGGATAGGCAATTCTGCTGTGATACATGGCCCAGAGGCTTTTGACCAGACTTTCTTCAACAAGCCGTAATTCTCGAAGGGTGATTTCACATTCGTCGAATTGTCCGTCTTCCAGACGTTTTTTGACGATCTGATGAACGATCGATTCGATTCGGCCCGCGGTAGGTTCCGCCAGCGATCGGGTTGCCCCTTCCACGCCGTCGGCCAACATCAAAATCGCACTTTCTTTACTGTGCGGTTTGGGACCTGGATAACGAAACGCGACGTTGAGCGATTCTTTATCGCTGTCGGGTTGTTGTGAAGCTAAGTGATAGAAATATTCCACCAGTGTCGTGCCGTGATGTTCAGTGATAAAGGGATATAGTATTTTGGGCAGTCCATATTCCTGAGCGATTTCAAGTCCATCCTTGACGTGTCCAATGATAATCAGAAAGCTCATTGCCGGTGATAAATTCTTATGTCTGGTAACAATGTTACCGGGCTGATTTTCGACGAAATATTTGGGTTTGGCGATCTTGCCGATGTCGTGGTAATAGGCACCCACGCGTGCCAGAAGGCCGTTAGCGCCGATGGCATCGGCAGCGGCTTCGGCCAGCGCGCCGATTTGGAGGGAGTGATTATAAGTTCCCGGCGCTTCGATGGCTAGTCGCCGCAGTAGCGGTTTGCTTACGTCGCAGCATTCGAGCAGGGTCATGCTGGTGGCGATTTTGAAAATGCGTTCGATTGCAGGCAGTAATCCCTGGACGACAAACCCCGCCACAAGCGCTCCGCCGGCGGCGTTCAAGGCGTTGCCGAGGATAAACCGAACGTCCTGATAGGTCGCGAGTTGCGAGGCCCATACGACCGCGAACGACATCAGCGCTGCGGCAGAGGCCACCTCGATGAGTTTTGATCGGCTACGAACATCTTCAAGCGTCAGTACCACTGTCGTGCCCGCCACCATCAGCGTCAAGAGCAAGCTGATACTGTCGCTGACGGTATTGAGTGTAATCATCAACAGAAGTACCGTGCTGGTCATGATCACCAAGGCAAAACGATGATCGTAAGTAATCGTCATAATTGCCGCAATCAAAACAACTTCAAATGTAGCGGTGTAAATGTTAAGTCCGCTCAGGTCCAGAACCCTGGCCAGGGCGATCATCAGAAAGACGCTTAACCCCAGCGCCGCCGCACGAGTCCAGTTACGGATTACCTGTCGCTGGAAGGTAAAGCAATAGACCCACATGGACAGCGTCACAAGAAGAACCAGAATCACCGTCCCTGCGTTTGCCAACAGGCGGTCGCGGGAATTCAGCGAGTTCCAGTAAGCCTCGTGTTCGAGTTTGAGCAGTTGATATTCCCGATTGCCGATTCGCTGATCCTGGCGAATCAGAATGCTGCCGGCTTCATACTTGCGGTATTGTTCGTTATCCGGCGAGCTATACCTGAAATTGCGCTGTTTATCGGTTTGGGCCTTGTCGAATTGCCAGATCGGCTGAAAATTAGTCGTCAAATATCGATAGACCAGCGGCTCCATCGCTTTCGGGAGGATTTTGGTTGTTTGAGTCAGAAAAGCATTGACCTTATCGACATCCTGGTCGAAAAACCACTGATCGGTCGATCGGTGAACTTTGGCCTGCGGGGCGTCGAGAATGACGGTATTGGTTTTGCCGTATTCTTCGGGGCGAATTTCAATAATATTTCCGGCCAGAAGCCTGGCTTTAAGTTCACTAAGCAAATTCTGGTATTGTTCGGGCGAGGTTTCATCCACCAGCGTTCTCAGGGGAGCGAAATTCTGCTCGCTGATATTCCATTTTTGTTTGAGCGACTCTTTTTTTTCGGGGGTGAGTTCCTCGTATTTGGTTGGGGCGGCTTTCATTTCCGTATAGAACAAATTAAGGTCCTGTTCGATCTGTTTGAGGAACAGGTTGTTCGGCTCGTAGTAGTTTGGGGTGGATTGCTTAGCCTGCTCGCGGGCCTGCATGGTCGCCTGCTGGTCCAGTTCCTGAAAACCGGCTCGTACACGGATATCCTGGTTGGGTTTTTGGCCTACCTGCCACGGCAGCACCTGTCCGCCGAAGATAATGACGGCGCTGGTGGCGAGCGTGAACAATATGCCGATGAGTACGGACCAGAGTGAGACTTTCTGGCGCAATTTCGCCACTGTTCCGGACGTTTTCACCGGCTGAATTCGACGCAGTTCGATTTTCTTATTTTTTCTGGAAAAAAACGGTATAGCCACTTTGTTTTACTCCGAGGAGTTGTTGTCTATCCCGAACATTTTTATTGGACGGCCAGAGCCTCTTTTCGTTTCTTTTTCGCGCCTGTGGCACTATGGTCGCCATAAGCTTCGACAATGGTCTGCACCAATCGATGTCGGACAATGTCAAGGCCGGTCAGACGAACCACCGCGATGCCTCGTGTACCTTTGAGTTTTTTGATCGCATCGGTTAAGCCGGACCTTTCCGGGTGTTCCAGGTCGGTCTGGGTGTCGTCGCCGGTGACAATCATCTTAGAATGATGTCCCAACCGAGTCAAGAACATCAACATTTGTGAACTGGTCGTGTTCTGGGCTTCATCGAGAATGATCGCGGCGTTATTGAGTGTTCTGCCTCTCATGTACGCCAGGGGAATGACTTCAATTAAATCGTTGAGCATAAACCTCTTAAGCTGGTCGAACCCCATCATATCGTGCATGGCGTCGAAGATGGGACGCAGGTATGGATTGACCTTTGCCTGAAGATCGCCGGGCAGATAGCCTAGTTTTTCACCGGCTTCGACGGCAGGTCGGACCAGGACGATTCGCTTGATCACACCTCGTTTAAGGGCGGAAACCGCCATGGCGACCGCGAGGTAAGTTTTTCCGGTTCCTGCGGGTCCGGTGCAAAAGACCAGATCGTTCTGGGTGACTGCTTTGATATATTCCGCCTGTCCGGGCGTTTTTGGGCCGATGTGCATACCGCGTGCAAAAACTTCGATATGGGCGCTGAAACTTTCAGCGTCTTCGACGAAAGGTCTGTCATCGGTATCGGCATCTAGACTGCCAAGGGCTTCATGGACATCCGCAACCTCCAACTGGTCGCGGTCGTAAAGCATTTTTTGCATTCGTTCGATAATGGCGGCTACTTTCCCAACCGCCTGGGTCGATCCTGAAAGTTTCACGGCACCGTCCCGGGCCACAATTTGGACGTCGAACATTTCCCGAAGAATACGCAAGTTGCGGTCATTGGGTCCAAACAGGGCTGTTCGGTGGACGTGAGCTTGTAAGGTTACTGTCAAATCCACTCTATTTGCTCCTGATTTTATCATTATTACCTATGAATTTATTTGATAATTGTTAATATAATAAACCACATCAACCCTGCCGGCAAAATTGAATCCACCAGATCGAGTACACCTCCGAATTCCGGAAGCAGATGGGCGGAATCTTTTACGTTTGCGTCACGTTTGAGCAACGATTCTGTCAGGTCGCCGAGATGACCGATTACCGCAAACCCCACGCCCATAAGGATCAATGCTCCTGGATTCACTCCCGCCAACACGGTATTTACATCAATTATACGCAAGAGATAGTGGAAAATAATGGTAATAATGGCAGAAAAAATAATTGCGCCGATCAATCCTTCGATGGTTTTTCCGGGGCTAAGCCAGGGGATAAGTTTGTGTTTTCCGAAGTTCATACCGGTAAAATAAGCTCCGATATCCGAGCCTTTGACGGCTGCGACCATGAGGATGAACATCCACGGGCCGAAGTCTCGTCGGACGGCGAGGGCAAAGCCGATGAGCAGGCCCATATAAAATAAGGTAAAGACCGACCATGCGACGTGAGTGCCGGCCTGTTCGGTGGATTTTCTGGTAAACTGGGCGATAACAGTCAGCATCGCCAAAATCCCCAGCCCAATACCGGAATCGAGTATCAGCGGCAGGTGGTTGAGGTTTGAGGCGAAAAAATGAACAGAAAAGATCGGTGCGATCGCCAAGAGAACGCAGCCGGGCATGACGACCCAGGTATGGGGTTTGGCGCCGGTGTTTTTTGCCAGGCAGATCATTTCGTAGCTGCCGCCCAAGGCCATCAGTGCGGCGAGAATCGCGACGATCAGGCCATTGGCGAGCAATTCTGAATTTTGCGTGTTATAGAAATGAATGTCGGCCCACATAAGGCCGCCGAGGATAAGGATCATGAGACTGCCGAAGATGAGTCGTGATTTGACAGATTTTTTAGCCATGGTTGCTTTTTTCTGCGAAAACTTGGACCCTGGCCTGTCGAAGGGTCATTGTTGAATATATCAAGTCGCTTCGACAGGCTTAGCGACGGGTTATCCTGATGCTTTTTATAGAGCATTGTAAAAGATTTATTAAGTCGACTATACCCTTGTCGGGTTGTATTTGTCAATTATTTATGATTCTGAAACGCAAGCAAGAGAACGTTCGAGCGGCTTGGTTGGATTTTTCATTTCGGGAAAAGTGACGCAACTTTTGTTTTTTTGGGATGTATAAAAAATAATGCCTGAAGGATCGGGGCAAAACTGTTTCTATTTGCAGGACGCAGCACAAAAGGATATGGATGCTATGGAATTTGGATGGAAACACTTTTAGCAGGGATGTTGCACAAGGAGATGAAAAAATGAGAAATTTTCGTCGTGGTTTTATCTCTGTATGGGTTGTTTGTCAAGAGCGAAGGACGCCCTGAGTTCTTTTTTTATAAGCTCTTCCTCTTTTTTTCTTTCGGATTGCTGAAAAATGTCAATAAGTTCAGGACAATTTGACGGAACGATTTTAGCCTGCGGGCATCTGCTGAACGTTCAGACGCAGCGGCTGGATTCATCTCTCCGCGGTCCACGGCGATCTC
>JAAZAW010000284.1 GCA_012514125.1 Phycisphaerae bacterium
ACATCGCCGAGTTCGTCGAGAATGTCTTCCAGACAAGTAACGAGTTTGGCTTTGCCGGTTTTGATGAAATTGTGGCTTCCTGCGAATCCTGGATGATCGACGGGGCCTGGGACGGCGAAGACCTCGCGGTTGTATTCCTGGGCAAGAGCGGCGGTGATCAGGGCGCCGCTTTGCGCCGGGGCTTCGACGAGGAGCGTGCCGAGCGTTATTGCGGCGACGATGCGGTTTCTTGCGGGAAAATTACCGGCCTGGGGAGCGGTGTTCATCGGAAATTCGCTGATGACCGCCCCACCGGATTGAACGATTTGATCGGCAAGTTCGTGGTGTTCGGGGGGATAAATCTGGTTCAGGCCGGAACCTAAAACCGCGAGGGTTCTGCCTTTGGCGAGGAGGGCTGCGCGATGGGCCTGGGCGTCGATCCCTCGTGCAAGACCTGAGACGATGACGAAGCCTGTCTGAGCAAGGAGCAGGGAAAAACGATAGGCTTGCTCCGAGCCGTAAAGACCGGGGCGGCGAGTGCCGACCACTGCGAGCGAGAGTTGATCTCGATCTTGCAATCGGCCTTTGACGTAAAGAATCGGCGGCGGATCGGGACAATTTCGCAGGAACTCGGGATAGGTGGAATCGATGATCGGGATGATGGTTACCCCGGCTTTTTCGGCTTCGGCAAGCTCCGCTTCGGAATCGACGATTTGTAAACCCTCGTATATTCTGTTCGCGGTGGAACGGCCCAGATTGGGCGTTTCCCGCAAGGCTGAGAGCGATGCGTTGACGATGTTTCTGGGTGTTCCAAAAGTTTGCAAAAGCATTTGAAAGCGTTTCGGACCCACGCCGGTGGCCAGGTGCACCCGCAGCCAATACAGGATGTCTTCGCGATTCATGTCAGACCTTTCGCGTCCCCTTGTTCAAACGAACCCTAAACGCTCAGGCATTTTCCCACGAAGCAGCCGACCCGATTCAATAAAATAAATTTCAGATGATCTTTTTAATGTCTGAAATGTCTTGTGCCGGTGAAAATCAATACAATTTTGTGCTCGTTGGCGGCTTGGATGACTTCCTCATCGCGTTTTGAACCGCCCGGCTCGATGATGGCGGTAATGCCGACTTTGGCGGCCTGGTCGATGCTGTCCCGGAATGGGAAGAAGGCATCCGACGCCATGACGGAACCTTTTGTTTCATCACCGGCGAATTCGCAGGCGAGCCTGGCGCTGTTGATTCGGGCCATTTGGCCTGCGCCTGTTCCGAGGAGCGTATTATTTTTGGCCAGAACGATTGCGTTTGATTTGACATGTTTGCACACCAGCCAGGCGAAGCGTAAATCTTCCACTTGTTCGGGCATCGGCTGGGTTTCGCCAACCACTTTCCACTGGGATTCATTCAGACTTTCGTCGTCGCGGGTCTGGGCAAGTATGCCGCCTCGAATGCGTTTTAAATCCCAGCCGCTGGGTGTGCATGGGCAGATGTCGAGTTTATTTTGACCGCTCCAGTCGGGTACGGCCAGTAAACGGACGTTTTGTCCCCAGGGTTTTCGCGTTTGGATGATTTCGATGGCTTCGGGTGTGAAGTTGGGCGCGATGATGATTTCTGCGAAGAATGCGCCGGCTCCGGCGTCTTTGCCCCATCGCTGGAGCGACGCCATAATCGCTTCGGCCAATTCCGTTTCAATGGTTCGGTTGACCGCGATGATGCCGCCCATGGCTGCATCGGGATCACCGAGGTATGCGCGTCGATAGGCTTCGACGATATCGTCGTCTGAGGCACAGCCACAGGGATTGGTGTGTTTGATAATGCACACGGTGGGCTTGGCGGTGTATTCCATGCACAGTTCAAGCGCGGCGTTGGCATCGACGATATTGTTGAAGGAAAGTTCCTTGCCGGAGAGCATTTTAATTTTACCCCAACCGCCGGGAATGTTTTTCGGATCGACATAGAGCGCGGCGTTCTGGTGAGGATTTTCGCCGTAGCGCAGGTCGATGGTTTTGTCGAAGGCGATAAGCATTTTGTCGGGGAAAACCGAGGAATCGGCTTTCTTTTCGAGTTGCCCGGCGAGATATTGTTGAATGTGAATATCGTATTCAGCCGTCATTTTGAAGGCAGCCTGGGCCAGCGCGATACGGGTGGGGTAATCGAGCGTGGCCTTGCCGTCGCGGAGTTTTGCGAGCACATCGTTGTATTGATTTGGTGAAGTGACGATCACGACGTGCTTGTGATTTTTGGAGGCGGATCGCACCATTGTCGGACCGCCGATGTCGATATTTTCGATGGCGTCGGCCAGCGAGCAATTGGGATCTGAGGTTACTTTCACGAACGGATAGAGATTGACGCACACCAGGTCAATCGTGTCGATCTGGTGGGTTTTAAGGGCCTGCATGTGTTCGGGCACGTCGCGGTCGGCCAGGATACCGCCATGAATTTTTGGATGAAGCGTTTTGACTCGCCCGTGCATCATTTCGGGAAACCCGGTAACTTCATCGACGGGGATGACAGGGAGGCCGTTTTCTTTGAGAAGCTTGAAGGTTCCACCTGTGCTGATGATGCGCACATTCAACTCGACGAGGCCTTTGGCAAATTCGAGGATTCCGGTTTTATCGTAAACACTGATCAAAGCATTTTTCACGGGCAAATGCGACATAATAGCTCCTTTGGTATAAAAACACCCGGCAGGATGAGAAGAATCCCGCCGAACTTAAAATTCAATGTAATCGCCGAGTTTTACAGCATACGTTTTTTCGATGGCCTGCAATCTTCGGACACGCTCGATATCGTCCCGAATTCTTCGGCCCAGCTTGAACACATAAGGCCTTTTTTCGATCCGGGCGTTCAGGTCCTTTAAAATCAATTCCCATTGCCCGCCGTAGAGTTCACGGTTGCAAACAATCAGAATTTTTTCCTGCTCGGTCAGGCGGTCGAGAATATTTTTCAATTCATCGCTGCAAGGCTGAGTTGAATTGTTTTCCGGTTGTTTTTCCACGAACAATGCCTTCCCGTCTTGCCCTCAATTCTCGAAAAGCTATTCACCCGACACGGATTCGATCTCGGCGTGGCGGACCGCACAGACCCCTTCCATACGGGATTCAGGTAAGCGTAATTCGATTCTCTCGAGCAGATAATTCGCCAGCTTGACGTCCTGCCCGATATTCATCCATGTTACGATATCCGAACGGTCCGCGGCTTGTCCGGTTTCAACGAGGGGCAACTGTTCGCGAAATGCCTGAAAAGATCCGGAGGAGGTGGTAATTTGCCGTTGTGGTTGGTTTTTTCGTTCGATGTCGACCGTCAATTGAATTTGGACGCGATCACCGATGGGAACGAACTTCACACTCACGATCCGGCGAATGCTGTGCATCGAACTTTCACAGACCTGATATGAGCCTTGCGCATCGTCGCGCCAAAACTCGAACCATTGTTTGGAAAGTGTCGGATGGGTCACAACCAGGCCGGCCCGGCGATCCTGGCGATCGGGAATAAAGTAATGCTCATTCAAGACTTCAAGCGTCTCGTCCCACGCCAGGTCGTATTGATCTTTTTCAACCATCAGTGCCTGCGGCTCAGGCTCTGCGGGCGGGACAGGCCGTTGACAGCCCGAGAGCATCAGCACAAACCCGGATATAGCCAAAAAACGCAATGTTGCTGCGATAGTATTCATAGGAGAAATCTTACCGATCAAGCTTTTGAGCTTCAAGGAAAAATGATAATTCTCTTCACATGTTTCACACTTGCGGCATTATCGTTGGGAAAAAGGGTTGCATTCTGTTTTTAACGGCCGCACTTTCCCCCGGGCCGCTTTGAAATTTTAGTGGACTTTTCAGGGCGATCCGGTAACAATTTCAATACGGTCGCCGGTGGAATCCCAAGGGGTTCATCGGCATTGAAAGATTGAGTTTTTTAAGAAGGAGCGAGTCATGCCCGCAT
>JAAZAW010000285.1 GCA_012514125.1 Phycisphaerae bacterium
AGACGACACAACGACAAAGATTCTTATGAGGCCACGGATAAATTCATGAAAATATATCCTGATAAACAAGACAAACTTTTCCGTGCCGGTTATAATGGCGCGGATTATATATAAACCTTTGACATGAAGACAAAAAAATAATGAAACGCTTAATTCACCAGCTACAGTTTTTAATTGTTTGACCCCGGACTTCCGCGGTTGATACACGAGTGAATTTTTCGGCATATTTCAGAATACAACGATAGAGGCGATTCAGAAGTCTCAAAAAAAGACATCGCCAGTTTTATTTGAAATGAAACTTTTCTGAATATTTGTATGACTTTTCAAAGTTTTTTGAGGTAATATGAACTTATGAATATAATGACTGGTCAATATTTTCTCAACCATCGGTTGGACCCGCAGGAAATTCAATGGCAGGTTCGGGAACTGGCAGCGAAGGGTTATCAGGGCATCTACCCCCATGCTCGTCAGGGGCTCCTGACACCCTATTTTTCAAACGACTGGTGGCGATCGATCGATGCGATTCTGGACGGTTGCCGAAACACCGGCATGACGATGTGGATATGGGATGAAGACTATTTTCCCAGCGGCTTGGCAGGCGGGCGGGTGGTCTGGGATGATCCGGGCCTTATTGCTCGTGGTCTGGAATTTACGTCCAGTCATTTTGAAGGCAACGGACCGTTTGAACTGGATTTTTCGACGGGCATGCTTTTGAAAGCTTTTGCCGTCTCCTGGAATCCGGATGGAACTTTCGGAGAGTTTTGGGATATTACTGATTTTTGCGGGACCCGCAGGCAGACATGGACACCTCGGAATATCCAGCATGGAGCCTACTCGCCACCCATGCGCCGGGTAGGCCATCCACACTGGCGATGCACCATGACCGACAACCGTTTTGCCGTGGTCTGGACGCCGCCCCGGTCGGGTCGTTATACCCTTGTCGGTATCACGATAAAAAACACCTCCGGCGTTCATCCCGATATGCTTAATCCTCAGAGTGTGCAGCGATTTATCGAATTTTCGTATGAGCCGTATTATCAACGATACGGCAAAGAGTTTGGGACACTGATTCAAGGTGCGTTTACCGACGAGCCGAGTCCGGGGGGCTTTTTATATCCGTGGACCCGTCATTTCCCACAGGAATTTCAGGCTGACCATGGTTACGACCTGCTTGAACAATTGCCTCATCTGGCGCTGGATTTGAATGATCAAAGCCCAATGGTCCGCCATCACTATCGTTTGACCCAGCATCGATTGCAGGAACATAATTATATCGGACAACTGGCTCGCTGGTGTGCCGATCATCGGATTGCTTTTTACGGGCATCTAACCCGCACCGAATGGCTCTCGCTTTGTTCATTTTACTGGCCGAATGAATTGCGATGTTACAAGCAAATGACGATTCCGTCGGCTGATCCTCTGACCGCCAGTTGCGGCTGGAAGGATGCGGCTGCGTACCACACCGGACTAAAGGTTGCCTCGTCGGCGGCTCACTTATTCGATAAAGGTCAAGCCGGAAGTGACGCGCTGGCCGTTGTGGGAGATGAAGTTTCACTGAGAGATTTAAAGTACCAGCTTGATTATCAGATGGTATTAGGCATTAATCATTTTGTGCTCCATGGTCTGAGTTATTCGATCGACGGCCCGCGAAAAGACGAAGTTCCACCGTCCATCTTCTATCAACACACCGAGTGGAAGTACATGAACACTCTCATGGACCATGTCCGGACAACGGCACAGGCTCTGACCGGCGGCGAGCATATTTGCGATCTGGCGGTATTGTACCCGTCAACCAGCTTAGCCTGTCAAGCCAATGCTTCTACGGACATGTGGGGAGCTTTGCCCGATGAAATGTTGATTCATGACCTGGCAGATCAGCTCTTGAGTCATCAAAAGGACTTTGATTTGATCGATGAAGTTACCCTTCAGGAGAAAGTCGATCTCAGCGGCAAACTGCTGACGGCGGAACCCTATCGGACGATCATTTTACCTTATCTTCGCTACATCGACATTCAAACGGCACAGGCTCTGCAGCGGTTTGCCCATAACGGAGGTTGCGTTATCCTCATCGGTCCAAAACCCCGAGCCATTACAGGAAATTTGAACGAACCGTTAAAAGATTGGGTGGACGATTCGATGGTTGTTTCATCAAGTCTGA
>JAAZAW010000286.1 GCA_012514125.1 Phycisphaerae bacterium
CGGGGCATGGATGCGGTTTATCGGCGACAGACCCTTCGGCCCAATTGACAAGACCGTGGATCACCAATCCAGAATCTAATTTTTTATCTTTCCAAAAAATTTCTTGCAGTTATATATCGTTATTGTATATTAATAAGTATGAATCTTCATGGGCGGCAAACAAATCGATGTTCCTCATTTACGCTGATTGAACGTGCTGCCCAGTTTAAGCGGGCGGATATCTTGATAGATGGAAGTTCTATTTCGGCCAATTTCCCATTTCGGGCCGATAGCCTGATCCCAATCCCGACCCGGGCGACCGCGGCGCGTGATGGGGTGACAACGTCGCGTGAAGGGAAGCCCGCCGTCACGGTGGATTGCGGCCTGCACCTGAGGCACTCTCCGGAAACAGAGAGCCAACCGATTGCAGGACACCTAAAACGGAACCACGGCGCAACTCGGAGCCAGTCAGAGCGGCCAGGCAAATTCGTAGGCTGTAGGATGACGAACGACCGTAAGCATCGTAAAGCGACCCCCGGCGAGGATTGCTGGCAGAGCCGGGGGAGAAGTGAGGTGGCGAGCCGCTGTTCTATCGGCGAAGCCTGTCACTCGCGGGGAAGTAAATGGGAAGAAGCACCCGCGGGTCTCACCGGTGTAAAAGGCGACGGCATGCGAGGAAAGATCCGTTCGGCAAAGTCTGGGGAAGTCCTGCACGGTTCCGCGAGGATAAGTATGGGTATAAGGTCGATTTCCGAAAGCCCGGACGAAGCGGTGCAGGATGGCGGAGATGGCCGTAGTACCCAGGACCCGAGGCCGATGATAAACCTCGGCGAGGAAAGGGCCATTAGTCTGAAGGGCTTCGGCGGGAAGGAGCGGCTCGCGTGATTGCAGAAACTGCTAGACACACGCTGAAAAATCGAGTCGAGGACTTCCGGCGGAAGCTATACTTGTCGGCCAAGGCGAATCCCGAGCGGAGTTACGCCAGTTTGTACGACAAGGTGTGTCGGCCCGATGTATTGCGGGAGGCGTGGCGACGCGTCTCAAGCAATGATGGAGCATCGGGCGTGGATGGTGTGTCGATTCGACGGATACGCGAAGACGGCGTGGAGGCGTATTTGGAGGAACTTGGGACCTCGCTTCGAGAGCGGCGATACCGGCCCGATCGGATCAAGCGGGTGTATATCCCGAAGCCCGATGGACGAGAGCGTCCGCTGGGGATTCCGACGGTGACGGATCGTGTGGTTCAGATGGCGGTCAAACTGGTGATCGAGCCGTTGTTTGAAGCGGATTTTCTGGACTGTTCTTACGGCTTTCGTCCCGGCAGGTCACAGCATCAGGCCATGAAGGCAATCGATAAATATTTATATCGAGGCTATCGATGGGTGGTGGATGTGGACCTCAAGAGTTACTTCGATACGATCCCTCACGACCGGCTGATGACGCTGGTGGAACGACGCGTGTATGATCGGATGATCTTGCGTCTGATTCGTGGCTGGCTGAAGGCGGGAATCGTCCTCGAAGGCAAGGTGACGTATGCCGAGACGGGTAGTCCCCAGGGCTCGGTGATCTCACCGTTGCTATCGAACATATACCTGCACGAGGTGGACAGGCACTGGTGTCGTCGTGGGGCGAACACGCAATTGGTTCGCTATGCGGATGACATGGTGATCCTGTGCGGCACGGAAGCCACCGCGCGACGTGAATACGACCGTCTGCAGGGCATCCTGCGGGAGTTGGGATTGACGTTGAATGCGGAAAAGACGCGAGTGGTCCGAGCGGAAGACGGTTTTGATTTTCTGGGATTCAGTTATCGCCCGGGTAAGTGCGTTCTCAACGGACGAAAACGAACGATGATGATCAAAGTTCCGAGCCGCAAATCGCTGGCGAAGATTCGTGAAGGGATCAAGGAAGCGGTCAAACAGCTTCCGCTGAACGAATCGGTAGCCCGAGCGGTCGCGGTCGTGAACCTTCGGCTCAGGGGCTGGTCGAACTATTTTCGAATCGGCCATGTGTGGCGAAGTCTCAAGGGACTGGTCTGGCATGCCGAGCGACAAGTGAGGATATTCATGCGTCGGAAGTTCCAGAGGAAATACTCTCAGGGGACCCGACACAGCTATCCGTCGAACTATCTACACGAAACCCTTGGAATGTACAGAGTGGAGGTGCTTTATGCAGGAAAATAACCGAATGTCGAAAGAAGAACTTCAGAGGGAAAGCCGTATTGGGGAAAACCCGCCGTACGGTTTGGTCTGTGAGGCGAAGCCGAGGCCGCGAACGCGGCGAGGCTTCACTTTAATAGAACTTTTGGTTGTGGTTGCGATTATTTCAGTGCTGGTCGCTCTTTTGCTTCCGAGTCTGTCGATGGCCCGATCCTATTCCAGAAATGTTTACTGCATGAACAACCTTCATCAACTTGGGGTGATAATGACCATGGCGGCAGAGGACCAAAAGAAATTTCCCGAAAATGATCCTTATGGCTGGGACTGGAATATCAAAGAGTTCATGCCCAAAGATCGGGGACAAATTCTGCACTGTCCGGATGACACGCCGCCGAATACCCGGTCGTATAGCATTACGATCAACTCCTGGTACTATGGCGGTCATGGGGCGTCAGGTGCCCGGCCGAGTCAAATAGAAGATCCCACCCGAACGATTCTACTCGCCGAATGCTGGATTCAGTATAACAGCATCGGAACGCGGGCTTCCGGTGCGGTAGGCTGTCCGTGGGATAACAACGCCAGACCCGCCAATATCGGAATGATGCACCTGAAAGGCGACAGGTCGAATTATTTGATGGTAGCGGGCAATGCCGCCAGTATGGATTATTACAGGACAACCCCTCGACCTTATCCCGCCATCGGAATGTATGGTATGTGGAGCATCGAAATCGACGATTAATTTGAAAACAAATTTTTTCCAGTCTGGGAATGATGTTATGAATTTGAAAAGAAGTTTCTGGTATTATCAACTGATTTTATTTGTCTCGTTTCTTACTCCAGCGGCATTGGCTTCCGATGCGGCAAAGTTTGAATGGGAAGGAACGCGATATGGAATTGAAAAGGATGTCGTGCCCTCGCCATGGAAGCCGATCGTTGTAAATCGGATCAATAAAAACACCCTTCAAGTCGTTCTGACGGAAAAGACCCTCCTCTTTAAAGGGTCGGTTCTCCCAACTCAGATTCAAACCATCGGACAGAATATTCTAGCCAAACCGATGTACCTGGAAGTGGACACTTTCAAATCCGGCATGGAAAGTTCCACCGTTGAAATTCTGGAAAAAACCTCCCGGAGAGTGGTCCTGGGTGGAACCCTGTCTCTGGGAACGACCAAGATCAAAGCCCGCTGCACCATCGAATTCGACGGATTGTGCTGTCTGTCTTTCGAACCGCTGGTCGGACAGGAAAGACGAAATGTCGAATTGTTTCGCCTGACCGTTCCGATAAAACGACAATATGCCTCCCTGGGCAAGGTTGGCGGAATGGTGGGAGAGATTCCGAACGTGGGAGCAGAAAAATCGTGGGCATTTCCGTTCTGGGTCGGCTGGGAAGAGGGTGGTTTGACGATGTTCACCGAATCGGACAGGTGGTGGGTGAATCCAAATCCGAAAATGGCGTTCCGGGTAAAACCGATGGGAACCCAAACCGATATTCAGACAACCTTTATTTCCGCCAAAACCGTTTTCAAGCAGGAAAGCCGTTTTGAAGTTTATTTTCAACCGACACCGATGAAAACATTTCCGACACAGCGGCAGGAACTGGGCATGCTCCATTGCGCCTTTCCCGATATGGACCTTCTGCCTGCGACCGTCAACGTGACTTACCCGGCGGAAGGTAACATCGATCTGGATGAAGGGACCATGGACCTGATTTGGGCGCCGGCCTTTGATCCTCAGGCAAAGCGAGAAAAACGATTGGGCAACGAGCCTTACGTTCGCGAGTTGTTTGTGATGAATGTTCTGGGCACCGATCTGATTCGCGTTTGCTGGAGCGTAGCCCACGGTGGAATTATTGTGGATGATGGAATTCAGCCGGAGTCGGAATTCATCTGGGATGTGACACGCCGAGTGCTGATCTGCGCGAAACTGGATTGGAAACAGGATCAATTTCATCGCCTGACGTTGACGTGGGGAAAAAAGGAACTCAAACTCTACGCCGACGGAGTATTGGTGGGGCGGTCCCCCAGATCGGGATTACTTCGCGAGAATCCGGACGGTTCGATCTATGGGCCGTTGAAAATACGCCTGGGCGAAAGCAGCTACAATCTTTTGACGCCCCGGTTTGGAAAAGGCATTGTTGTTGATGAGTTACGTATCCTGGACCATGAAATTAAAACGGGCCTGGACACCCATAAACTTGAGAAGGTCAAGGGGACTCTTCTACTGGAACGATTTGATTCTACACAATCCTCCCGCGAGGTGCTGATTTCGTCGCCTGTGGTCGGGTCGGGTGGAATTGTGTCGAAAGGCGGCGCCATTGTCAAGACACCGTCGGGCAATGGCGCCTGTCTGTTCCAGGAAGGCGACAAAATCGACACCTGCCTGGATCGGGTGCGGGAAATGGGCGTTCGAACGGTGGTCTATCATCAGGATTGGGCGAAAATTCAAAGCCATTATATTCCCGAAGATGCCGATGCGCTCCAGCGACTGGTTGATCATTGCCACAAGAACGACATGAAAATACTGTTGTACTTCGGATTCCAGCTTTGCGAAAAAGCCGATGAATGGAATGCGTGGCATCGAAAAGCCCTGCGCTTGAACCCGGACGAACCGACCCCGCCGTTACAGCAGATCCGTCCGGACCAGAAATGCCTCAACGTCTGCTACGCAAGCGAAGACTGGCAGGACTTTATCACCTTCGGAGTCGAACGATCGTTCAAACGATTCGGAATCGATGGAATCTATATCGATGCGGCCCTGGTGCCCTATCCCTGCCAGAATTATCTGCATGGCTGCGGATGGCGAAGCGGCGACAACAAGGTCCATGCGACACTTCCGGTTTACCGCCATGTCGAAATGATCCGCCGCATCTACAATATCGTCAAAGATCATGACGGTTTCGTTACCTGCAATCAGGCGCTCAATCCGCTGGCCGCCTATCTCGATTCGATCTGGATCGGAGAGGGCTATAAGTACAAGGAACTGGGGCAGGACCCGGTGTCCGCGATTCCGTTGTCGCATTGGCGGGCGACCTATCGGGGAAACAATCAGGGAACGCCCAACGAACTGTTGATGTACGAATATCCGCCGAAATGGAATCGAGACGCCGCCCATGCAATGGCAGGACTTCATGATATGTTCGTTCGCCCGGAAACATGGTGGAAAGGCGCTTACCTGGAGAAATTGGCCAAGCTCTGGCAGGCGTATCGATCCTTCGGAATCGACAGCGCCGATTTTACGGGATATTGGGCCGATGATACGAAGATCGATGTTTCGCCCTCGACCGTCAAGGCAAGTTACTGGAAAAAACAGGGCGAAATCCTGCTGTGGATATCCAATCTTTCGGAACAGCCGACCGTCGCCCGCGTGCGGATAACCGCGTTCCCCGAAGGCCAGGATATCCGTTGCGTGGATACCATCTATGACAAGACCTACTCCGTCGAAAAGGGCGTGCTGGAAGTCCCGGTCGGAGCGGTGAACTGGAGACTTGTGCATCTCTCTGTCGGTACAAAGCAGCAGTAAATAAACTGAACAACATCATCAGGAGTGAATCATGAAATTATCGTGCAGTTCGTGGAGTTATCATCGAACATTCGATGAAAAAAAGATGGATCAGCTCGGTTGGATCGACCAATGCGCCTCGTTGGAACTAGACGGCGTGGAATTGCTGGGACATCATTTTCCCTCAAAAGATAAAGACGATCTCCGCCGGTTGAAAAAGGCGTGTACGGACCGTTTCCTGTCGATCGCCATGGTCTCCGCCGGAGGTCACCTGACCGTATCGGACGATCAGGAGCGAACGAAACAGATCGAACAAATCCGCCAGTGGGTGGATGTCGCGGCGTTTCTCGGAGCGCCCCGGGTGCGATTCTTCTGCGGAAGCGGTGATGAACTTCGCGCCGGCGGCGAAACCCTGTACAACAAGGTCAGAGACGCGGTGGGCCAGATCGCTCGAATTGGTGAAGCGAACGGAATCGTCATGGCCTTGGAAAATCATGGCGGGACCTCCGCCGATCAGGTCCTGCGTTTGCTCAACGATGTGAATAACGATTACCTGAAATTGACGTTGGATGTGGGTAATTTCCCGCCGACCAGTCACGTCGGACCGGACACCTACAACAGTATTCGTCGCTGTGCACCCCGCGCGTCGATCGTTCACGCCAAATTCTTCAATGTCCGTGACGACGGCAGTGACAGCGAATTCGACTGGCACAACATCCATGCGATATTGCGGCAAGCCGAGTATCGCGGTTTTCTGTCCGTTGAATACGAAGGTCCGGATGCGGATGAAATCGCTGTCATGAAACGCATCGTCAAATTTCTGCGGCAGTTTCGATAGAAGGAATCGACGGCAAGATGAACCAAGAGAAACACTCATCGTTATTTCCGATCAAATCGTTGAAATCGGACGTCTGCATCGTGGGCGGGGGAATGGCGGGAATTTGCGCCGCGCTGGCGGCGGCAAGAAACGGAGCCTCGACCGTGCTCATTCAGGATCGTCCCGTCCTGGGCGGAAACGCCTCTTCCGAAATACGCATGTGGATCTGCGGAGCGCACGGCGAGGATAACAAAGAAGGAGGAATCTTCGAAGAATTGCTCCTGGAAAATGTCTATCGAAACCCCAAGATGAACTTCTTCCAGTGGGACCATGTCCTCTACGGCAAATGCCTCGAACAGGCCAACCTCACCGTGGTGTTGAATTGCAGCGTTCTGGACTTGACGATGAAGGGTTCGAAGGTCGCTTCGGTCCGGGGATGGCACCTGACCGAGCAATGTTATTATGAGGTAACCGCGACGATGTTTATCGATTGTTCGGGCGATTCGGTCTTACGGGCCTCAGGTGCCGACTATCGGACAGGCCGAGAAAGCAAAACCGAATTTGGCGAATCCCACGCTCCCGACGTTCCGGACAAAAAAACAATGGGCAGTTCCATCCTGATCCAACTGCGGCAGGTGGATGGTCATATTCCCTTCATACCGCCGCCCTGGGCCTATCATTACACCGACGAAACCGTTCCGAAAAGAGGACTGTTCCCCAACGGCGATAATTTCTGGTGGCTCGAGATCGGCGGGACTCGCGATACGATCGGACAGGCCGATACCATTCGCGATGAACTCCTGAAAATCGCCTACGGCGTCTGGGCCTATATTAAAAATCATCCCGACGGACGAGGCCGCGAGTGGGAACTGGATTGGATCGGTTCGCTGCCCGGAAAACGAGAGAATGTCCGCTATATCGGCGATCATATCCTGACACAAAACGATATCGAAGCGGAAGGTCGCTTCGACGACCTGGTGGCTTACGGCGGTTGGCCGATGGACGATCATCATCCCGATGGTATCGAACATCCGGGCGATCCGACCATCTTTTATCCCACACCGACCCCGTTCGGTATTCCCTACCGCTGCCTGTATTCCAGGAATATTGATAACCTCTTCTTCGCCGGACGGAACATTTCCGCCACACACATGGCCTTGAGCGCGACGCGGGTCATGGCGACCTGCGCGATCATGGGGCAGGCGGTCGGGACCGCCTCGGCTCTGGCGGTTCGTTTGAACCTTTCACCTCGGGACATTTATAAGTCGCACATCACCCAACTTCAGGAAGCCCTGATGGAGCAGGATAGCTATCTGCCCTGGCATACCCGGCGGATACCGACGCTTTCGCTCGAAGCGAAACTCACCGCTTCCGCGGGCGATCCCGCCATCCTGCTTAACGGTATCGAGCGCAATCTGAACAAAATCGACAACGGCTGGTGGGGCGATCCGGGCAGTTGGGTGCAATATTCCTGGCCTGAACCCCAAAAAGCGAATCGCGTCCGGATCGTATTCGACAGCGACTTCACCGATAACAAGCGCATGCTCTGCCGGTATCCTAAAAAAGAGCTGGTCAAGACGCTGCCGCCCATGCTGGTCAAACAATTCCAGATCGAAGTATGCGATGTCGATGGCCGCCGGCAGATCATTCATGACATTCAGGACAACCGTCGGCGGCTCCTCGAACTGGCCTTGCCCGATACGCCCATAACCGTCTGTCGATTAATCATCGGACAGACCTGGGGATTTGAAAAGGCCCATGTCTTTGCCTTCGATGTTCGATAGAGGGGATGATCGTCTGAATTCTTACGACAAAAGCATCCAAAAGTTCATAAAACCAAGTATTAAAAAAACAGTGATATTAAGCCAGCCGAATTTGCTATTCAGTAGGGTCATTTGCCTTCTTATCGGACATATAGTATGTCGGCGGGTTTATCCGCCGCTTTTTTTGGGGGTTTTAAAAGAAATTTCATAAAATTTGGCGATTTAAAAAGAAAGATCAATAAATCGCTTGAATATTTCCGATTATAAGGATATCACGGTTGTAAATCATGTTTTCTTGTGGGTTGCTATGAGCAAAACAGCTAAAAAAAATACGGTGGATCGGACGCGGGTGACCTGGGTGCTGGCAGCATTGGTGGCTGCAATGACGATGGGGACGATGGTGCTCGGTATTCTTGAGCCGAACAAGCCGATTTTGTCGGAAACGACGACCTATCTGGCGGCGGCTTACAATCGGCCTTCCCGCAACAGTATTTCCAAGACGGACATCCCCATCGAAAAGGAACGGTGGCAGGGGGTTATGATTCATACCCTTGCTCAGGAAAACGAAACTTACACGCTCCCGTGTCTGGCGAGCGGTTCGGAGCCGGCCCCGGTGGTTCATTTTGTCATTTGCGAAGATGCCCAGATCGGGATCACCAAAAAGTGGGTCAATCAGGCTTCCGCCGCCAATACCCGGGGTCAGATTTTGATTGGGATTCAACTGGCTCAGGGACACCACGAAGCGACGTTGGAACAGGCCAATGCCGTCGTGGCGTTGGTGAAAGATTTGCAGTCCCGATGCCGGATTTCCGCATCTCGCGTTACGGTTCATGCCAAAAAGGGCAGTTCTCATTGTGCCGACGATCCGCTGCGATCCTACAACTGGCGCAAATATCTGCTTAATTAACAGGGATTTTCTTCAAATCCTCGCCTTTTTGTCTTTATCAGTACCGATATTATGCCGATTTTGATCACAAGATCGGTATTTTTTATTTTATGGCCCGGTCATGATCGTTGACCGGACTGGCCGGTAAACGTAGAATGCTAAAAGCAAACAGGTTTTTTCTAAAACAAAGTTTTTACTATTATTATGGCTGTTGTTACTTTGGAAAGCATAGGGAAATATAATATACTCGAAAATCTTGGACGGGGTGCCAAATCCACGCTCTACAAGGTTCAGGACTCGGTATCGGGGCAAATTTATACGCTCAAGCGTATTTTACGCGAAGTCGAAGACGATTATCGTTATTTCGAGCAGGCGGAAACGGAATATGACGTCAGCCGGCGATTTACCCATCCGTATTTGCGTAAATCCCTCGAACTCAAACGAATCAAGAAATGGCTCAAGACCGTTGAGCTTCACCTGGTCATGGAGTATGTTGACGGGATTACCATCAAACAGGCCCGGTTGACGAAGGTGGATGAAATCATCAGGATTTTTATCATGGTGGCGCAGGGACTCGCAAGCCTGCATGACCTTGGATTCGTCCATGCGGATATTAAACCCAAGAACATTCTCCTGATCGCGAACAACGGCATCAAAATTATCGATTTTGGTCAAAGCTGTGCGATGGGGCATCAAAAACTCCGAATCCAGGGTACACCGGACTACATGGCGCCCGAACAGGTCGATCGGAATTTTCTCGATCAGCGAACGGACATTTTCAGTCTGGGCGCCACACTCTATGAAGTGTTGACCGGAGAGCATTATCCGACGAAAGTGCGGGCGACCAACGACGGTGGAACCGAATTGACCGCGCCGCCCAACGTACGCGATATTCCGACGCCGATCAGTAAAAATCCGCAGGCCCCGTCGTCTTTGTCGAAGCTGGTGATGGATTGCTGTGCCACGAATCCCAAAGATCGCCCGGAGAACATGCGTGAGGTTATTTCGCGGCTTGAGGTGGCCCAGCATCTGTTCCAGAGACAAAAAAGTCTCCATCCCGAGCCGATACCCGAACTCGTCTCGCCGCCCCAGTTGACAACGCCGATCGACCATGAAAGCGACGACGACAGCGACGACTTCGAGCGGTTTATCGAGAGTATATTGTAAGAGAGTCCGTCGTTGGAAGTTAAAAGTTGAAAGTTGAGTCCGCCGAAGTTTTTTACTTCCAACTTCCAACGGTCAACTATATAGCGTATAACCGATGAATTACAACGACCCCGATCAAATCATCGATATTCTCGACCAGGCGTCGATTCAGAACCGACTCGATCCGCTGCGCGAGGGGCACATGCTCAATTTGCCCAATTACGGGCAAGTCGTCATGACGGGCGATCTTCATGGCTGTATTCATAACTTCAAAAAACTCCAATGGCTCGCCGATCTGGAACGCGTGGTTCATCGGCATGTGATCGTTCACGAACTCATTCACGCCAACGGCAATTCAAACGCCGACGGCGACGACTCGCTCTTGCTTTTAATCCAGGCGGCCCGGTGGAAAATCGACTATCCCGATCAGGTACATTTCCTGATGGGCAATCACGATCTGGCTCAACTGACCGACCGCGAAATTTCCAAAGGCGGCGCCGCCAGTATCGCCAATTTCAATAAATGGATCGCCGATCGTTTCGGTGAAAGTGCCGCCAGGAAAATTCTGACTAAAATCAATGAATTTCTGCTCTCGCTGCCCCTGGCGGCAAGAAGCCCGAATCGCATCTGGTTCTCGCATTCGCTGCCCGGAACGCATGCGATGGATTATTTCGATTTCTCACTCTTCAGCCGCGACTGGGAGGCGGCGGATTATGTTCCAAAGGGCAGTTTGTACGAGCTTCTCTGGGGCAGAAACCACACCGCCGAACAACTCGCCGAACTTGCCGGTTTGCTGAACATTGATTTTTTTATTCTGGGCCATCAGCGAAAAGAACAAGGCTATGATCTTCAGTATGAAAAACTGATCATCCTTGCCAGCGACCACAATCTCGGCTGTTTCCTGCCGATCGACCTGGCCCGGCGGTACACATTCAAGGAACTCGCCGAACGAATCAAATTTTTCTACGAATTACCCGATCTGCCGGATTGAAGTTTCCGGCGTAACCCGATTTTCGCGTTATTCCCGCACCGCGTCTTCTTCCGGCGGAATCTGCCGGATCGCCACCAGCGACGCGATCAACAAGCCCGCTGCCGCCAGGGTGATCGGAACGACGAACGATCCGGTTCGTTCATAGGCCTTGCCCGCCAGCACCGGAACTTGCGATGCGAGAATATTCGCCGAAGATAGCCAACCGTAAACCTGGGCCACGTGCGACAAACTCCAGTATCGCGAAGAAGCGGAGGCGTGAATGACCAGCATTCCACCGTAGTTCAGCCCCATCAGAAACGAAAAAATCAAAAAGCCGGTTGAACTCGTCAACAACCAGAAATGACCAAAGAGCAACGCCGACTGCAACGCGGCATTGACGAAAATGGCGGTTCTCGCCTGGATTCGGTCAAAGATGAATCCCCACAAAATTCGTCCGGCGGCGTTGGCGACGGCAAAGATCGAAACCGCCGCCAGAGCGACTTTGACGTTCGGACCCTGATAGAGTTTCGTCAGGTTGGTGTTGACGATAAACCCTGCGGCGATGCCGAAAAACATGGTCAGATACAAAATCCAGAACGTCTTTCGCCCCAAAACGGTTTTCCAGGGCAAAGAGGCATGCTGAGGATTTTGGGCGGAAACGGGCGGTGAGATCATCAACAGCCCGCCGAGGGTCACAATGACTAAAAACGCAAAACCCAAAAGCCGAAAGGTGTCAAACGGCGTGGCGTTGAAATTGAGCATATACCGTCCGGCAATTTGCCCGATCAACGCTGCGCCGCCGCCGAAACCTGCCATGGAAATCCCGCTGACGAGTCCCTTGTGATTGGGAAACCACCGAACGCCCACGGCGATGGGAACCAGATAGGTAAACCCAACACCCACCGCGCCGAGAACGCCGATACCCAGAATGGTCAGAATAAAGTGCCCCTCACCCATGCTCGCCAGAAGCCACCCTCCGCCAAAGAGCAACCCGCCAATCGTCGCGGAAATACGCGTGCTGAACTTGTTGATCAGAACGCCCGAGACGAGCATCGTCAGCGGAAAGACAACATAGAAAATGGAAAAAGGATATTGAACATCGCCCAGTCCCAGGCCTGTGGCGTTTGTCAGCGGAATGACAAAAACCGACCACGCATAAGTCGCCCCCAGACACATTTGCATCAGCACCGACGCGACGAGAATCACATAACGATTTTTCGAACTGAACATAAAAGACGCATCCTTTCAAAACACAACCATTGTACACGTCTATAGCGATTGTTCCAGTTTGAAATCCTGGCGTCTTTTTATAGTAATGATTCAAACGTGCCGTATTCCCTGCACGCGTCGCAAAAGGCGTCGATATTTTCAATCGGCACTTCGGGCTCAAGGATATGCGTCGGTGAAATAATCAAACCGCCGTTTTGCCCGTACTTGTCGATGAGTTCTTTGACACGCGATTTGACGTCGGCGGGCGTGCCCCAGGGCATGGTCGATTGCGTGCCCATCCCGCCGTCGAACGTTAATCGCGAGCCGTAACGTTTGTAAATCGCGTCGATGTCCAGGCATTCGGGCTGGATCGGATTGAGAATATCCACACCGGCTTCAAGAAGTTCCCCGACGATATCGATGATATTGCCGTCGCTGTGATACCAGATTTTGGCGTTGGGGTTGATTTCCTTGACGGCCTGCCAGACCTTTTTCCATCGGCTGAGCATCATCTTGCGCCAGGTTTCCGGGGCGAACATCATCGCTTTTTGATTGGCGACGTCGTCACCGCAGACAATCCAATCGACACCGGCTTTGGCGAAGGCAACGGCACGGATAAAATTCTGTTCGGC
>JAAZAW010000287.1 GCA_012514125.1 Phycisphaerae bacterium
GCCTCTCTCATTCATTAACAAAATCCTACCGATTAATCCTACACGACGCCCCGCGGTAAAGGCTCCTGCTGGGCCACCGGTAATTGCAGCGTATCGCCCGCCTTCGCCTGCAACGCCAGCATGATCAAATCCACCACCTGTTCTTCCGTATACTGCGCCACATTGATCACCAGATCATATCGCCGCGGATCGAACGCATACTTCCCAAAATGCGTTTCGACAAAATTACCCCGTCCCGCGTCGATCCGTTCCATCTGCATCAACGCCGTTTTCAAATCCAGATTCATCCGTTTGGCAAATTTCTCGAGCCGATAATCTCGCGGCGCTACCAGCCGAACCGCCAACCCATATTCCCGCGGCAAAATAAAGTTCGCCGCCCGCCCAACAATGATCGCATGGCTGTTATGGCAAATCGCCAGCAATTCATGCGTCAATCGATTAAAATACTCTTCCTCGTTCACGCTCGGACCCAGCGATAAAGCGCTGCAAATACTTTCTATCCAGCCCATTGATCGGTCGTCGAGCGTTTCAAAAAGCTTACGCCGTACCTCATCATCCTTGGCAATATAATTCAAAATTTCCTGATCATATTTGATAAACCCTGTTCGGGCTTCAAGATTTGAAGCGATAATCTCGGCGTTACAACCGCATTCACGCGAAATGGCAATGTAGAATCGGACTTTCTTTTCTTTCTCGTCAGGCTTGGGTTCAGCCTTGGTTTCATCCGTCTTCCAGGTCTTGATGCGTCGTTCGACAAGTTCCGATATTCCAATATTAACACCTTTGTTCATGGGCATTGAGCACTCCTCGCGGATCATTCCGCCTTGTTCATATTTCCCCTGACATTGGTTGCCTTTTAATTATAACCACATCTGATAACCTTGGCAACCCGAACCGCACTTTCTCACCGGATCGGCGAAGTGGACCGGCCCGCCCTCTTTTCTTCTTCGACTTCCAACTTTCCTAACTCATCTTTATATCGTATACTTCGGCAAAATCCTTTTCCCCGAAAAGAAAAAAAACACGATAAAAAATAATAGGAGTATAAAGGTAAACTCATGGCCAAAAAAATAATCCCCTTTGTCCTGATCGCCTTGTTGCTGATCCTTGTCGTTTGGCAAATGCTCAAACGTCCGAGCACACCCCCCGTCACCGTCCAAAGCGGCACGATAATGATCATGGGAACGTTCACAAAGATCCAAATCGAAGCCGACACCCCCGAGCAAGGCCGCCAGGCCCTCAAAAACGCCACCGAGACCCTTCGACGCTTTGAACAGCAAATCAGCACCTATCGCCCGGACTCCGAAATGTCCGAAATCAACCGTCAGGCCGCCGAAAAAGCGATACCGATCTCCGATCTGGCCTTCGAGATCCTCAAAAAATCCATCGAATACAGCAAACTCACCAACGGCGCCTTCGATATCACTGTCACTCCTTATTTAAAAATATGGAAGCAGGCCGCCAAAGAAAACCGCCTGCCCGACCCCGCCGAATTAGATCAGGCGAAACAATTCGTCGGATGGGAAAAAATTAAACTCTCCGAAAATCCAAAAACAGTCCGGTTCACCACTCGCGGAGTAACGCTCACCGTCGATGCCATAGCCAAAGGCCTCGCCGTCGATTACGCACTCGATGCCATGAAAATCCCCGGCGTCCGCTCCGCATTGGTCGATATCGGCGGCGAAATCTCCTGTTTTGGCCGCCCCTGGACCATCGGCGTCCAGGACCCCTTTGCTCCGGACAATGATAATCAACTCTCCCAGACCCCACGCCGGCGATTGCGATGCCAAAACCTTTCCATCGCCACCAGCGGCAACTATCGTCGATATGTTACCATCGCCGGCCAACATTTCAGCCACATCATCGACCCCCGAACCGGCATGCCAGCGGAAAAACTCCCCAGTGTTACCGTTATTGCGAAAAAAACCGTCGATGCCGACGCCCTGGCCACCGCGATCTCCGTCATGGGACCGGAAGAAGGACTTAAACTCGCCCAATCACTGCCCGGCGTCGAAGCTTTGCTAATCGCAGGCACTCCGGAAAAAACCGAAATCTTGAAAACGTCGGCTTTTGGCCAATATGAAATCCCACCCGAAGAATAGTTTTAATGTATATTTGTTGATATTAGTGTTGAATGGTGTTTGCTGGCTTCAATATTTTACCATAAAACGAGTATATTCTCCGGAGATAGGGGCCTCCTGAACATCGACATTCGTAATATACTCTCCCATTTCCTCGCGTACCGCATCGATAAACTCATCGACGTCTTCCTGCGGCCCTTCGGCGTAAAGTTCCACAAGCCCACCGGGAACATTCTGAACATAACCCGTGATCGCATAACGTTTCGCCAGTGTATTGGCGGCGTATCGAAACCCGACTCCCTGAACCAATCCATCAAAATGAACCAGCCTAGCCACTTTGGTAATCATCTTGCCTCCCTGACAAATCCCATTCATTGATCCATCACCCATTGCCGCAGCTTTCTTGATATTTCTAAATTATACCAGCCAAAAACCACCCCGGCATGAATAATTCTAAATCTCGGTAAATTAATAAAATTAATGTTATGGTGTCAGGTGAATCATCGCTTTGATTACACCATCCTGATATCCGGCGACCAGATCGAAGGCTTTTTGCGTTTCCATCAGCGGAAAATGATGCGTTACCATCGCGTCGGCCTTAATTTGCCCGCCGGCGACCCTATCGATCGTTGCCTGAACGCATTCATTCTGTCGGCGAACGTTTTGAATGCAGATTTCCTTCCGCCGTAACAGGTCGATATTGAAGCTGATGCGGGATACTTCGGGAATGCCGATCAGAAGTAGCTTGCCGCCGGGCTTGAGCATTTCAATCGCCTGATCCAGCGTTTCCTGTTGTCCGGCGCATTCAAAAACATAATCCAGTCCCAACGGTTCCTGTTTCGCAATGGCCTGAGTTACCGGCTCTTTTCCGGCGATTCCCGTCCAGCTTGCTCCCAGTTGTCTCGCCGTGGCTGTTCGTTGTTCAATCCGGTCGGTCATATAAATGTTCTCTGCCGGGCATGTCGCTTTGATCGCCAGCAGTACGGAAAGACCAATCGGCCCGCAGCCCAGAATGCCGATCCCGGCGCCGGCTTGTATATTTGCCAGTCGAACCGCATAAAGACCGATGGACAAGGGTTCGCACAATGCCGCCTTAACCAGGGTCATCGAATCGGGGATCTTAAAACAGCTCGAAGCGGGCATGACCAGATATTCGCTCAACGCGCCCGGAGCCTGTCCGGGGCATCCCAGAAAACGGAGTTTTCGGCAGGTATGCGACCGGTTCGTCCGGCACTGATCGCATGTTCCGCACGGCATCGCCGGATCGATCACCACCCGATCGCCCACTTGCAGCGTTTTGACGTCGGGTCCGATCTCGACAACCGTTCCCGCGCACTCATGGCCGGTTGAATCGGGATATTGCACCACCTGGCTGCCGATGCGTCCGGTGGTATAGTAATGAACATCCGATCCGCACACTCCCACCACATCCACCCGAATCAAAACATCCGTGCCCAGACGTATCGCGGGCGTTGCATCCTCGCGTATCTCCATTTGCCGTATACCGGTCAGAAACACCGTCTTCATGTCGGTTCCTTTCAAACAATTCATCTCGATAGATTCTCAACGATAGCAGGCAGGTGGGATCAATGCAAATAAGAATTCCGCCGTGTGTCGGCCTGGAAAGTGAAAAAACGAAAAACTCCGCAGAGAATTATTTATCTGTTCCGGCTTGCCAGGACGATGGACTTTGACCGGTGCGTTTTTTGAAAACCCTGGAGAAATAAAAAGGATCGGCATAACCGACGCGACGGGCGATTTCGGTAATGTTCTGTGATTTAGTTTCCAGCAGGATTTTGGCCCACTGGATTTTCTTTTCTTCCGCCAGATCGACGAGGGTGCGGTGACAGAGTTTACGGGTCAGACGACAAAGCGTGGCTTTGGAAACGTTAAAATGATCTGCCATTCGATCCAGGTCATTGGGTTCTGCCAGGTGATCCATCAGATACTGTTCGATCGCCGAGGCGGTGATTCGGGGCGAGGTGTTTTCGTTTGACTGTGCCAGCATGATGAGAATCTTTGCCAGCAAGACGGATTTCAAGTCCATTTCCCGTTGAGGATGTGTCCGATGGACTATTCCCATCCGCCTCATGAGCTCGACGATTTCATCCAGATCGGCAAAAGAAAAAAAACGATCGCCCTTGCGTTTGAGAATTTTATTCGCCAGATAAATCGCATAGGGACCGTTGAACCGACAATAATAATGAACGTATGGGTCCTGCGGGTCCGCCATCAGGATGCCTGGATCGGTGGGGGGGATCAGAGCGACCGTTCCACCGGTAACGACTTTGGAGCATGATTCATTACGATAAAATCCGCGGCCTGTGAGAAAAAACATCAGCATCATATCCTGCCCGCGTGTTCCCGGGGTCGAATGATAGGGCATTTTTTGAATCAGACCGGCGGTCTGGACTTGAAAGGGCGGTGAAAGGTCAATATTATCCATGTATTTGTTCATATATTACATTCCAAAGACCTAAAGATATAAATATTATACAGGCATAAATCATAGTTGAAAAGGAAGATGTTATGCATTCGGTAAAAATTGTCGTTATTGGTGCGGGCAGTTATTTTTTCGGCAAGCAAGTCATTTACAAGATGGCGACAAGTAAGGTTCTCGCCGGCGGAACGCTGGCGCTGGTGGATACCGATCCGAAGGTATTAAAGACGATGATGACGCTTGCACGGCGAATCTTTGATGCGACCCGATGCGATGTGAAACTTATCGGCTCGACCGATCGGCGAAAGGTGATGAAGGATGCCGACTTTATCGTTCTGACTTTTTCCGAACGCAACGCATATTTCCGTGGTCTGGATACGCAGATTGCCGCCAAACACGGCATTCGGATGTGCAGTTCGGACACGATCGGGCCGGGCGGAATATTCCGTGCCCTGCGCGAAGTGCCGCATGTGATGGCGATGGCGAAAGATGCGGAAAAATTGGCGCCCCGGGCGTGGGTAATCAATTTTGTCAATCCGACGTCGGTGCTGGGAATCGCCCTCAAGCGGTTTGCTCCGAATGTCAAAAGTTTTGCCCTCTGCGATGGTCATCATGAAC